>JAFSFK010000149.1 GCA_017435245.1 Oscillospiraceae bacterium
CTGCGCTGTTGCTTCAGCGGTCAGATACGCCACTGCAATTCCGATGTCAATACTGCGGTAGTCATTGTGCTTAAGCTTTGCCCCCACTGCGGCGGACTTTACATACGCCTTCTCGGATACTACGATCAACACAAGCGCTTGGGAAGCAAACTTATTCATCCCCATCCCCTGGGTCGCCTTGGCAACTGCTTTGGCAGCCTCTCCACGGCAAACGGTAAAGTGATAGGGCTGACCATTACAAGCGGAGGGGGCAAGCCGTGCCGCCTCCATAACTGCCTCCAGCTTCTGCTGCTCCACTTCCCGGTTAGGGGCGTAGCTGCGGCAGGACTGGCGGGCATTGGCAATTTCCATAAAATCCATAGGGCTTCCTCCCATTGAATATTCTACTGACATTATACAAAACCACCGCCTGTTGTGCAATAGATGGCAGGATTTTTTCTGCAAATTCCGATTTATCGAGTCATACCTCGTAGGGGCGGCGTTTCGCCGCCTGCGGGACGGGAACCCCGTCCCCTACAGACCGCCAAATGGGAATTTGTACACAGAATATGAAAGACCCACGGTGCGGATGCACCGTGGGTCTTGTTCTTGGAAATTATTCCTCGTCCTCGTCTTCCAGAGAGAACTCCAGCAGTTCGCCGCACTCGTCACAGACGATGCTGCCGGCTTCCAGGGTCTCCTCGTCGAAGTTGATGATGTTGCCGCAGGCACACTTTACTTCGTAAATGATGGAATCCTCGTCGCCGAAGTCAAAGCCTTCCTCGTCGTAGTCTTCATCATCGTCGAAGCCATAGTCGTCCTCGTCGTCCCAATCCAGGTCCTCGTCGTCATCCTCTTCGTCTAGGATGTAATCCTCGATGGCATCCAGATCCTCTTCGATCTCGTCCAGCTCATCGGAGATGGCAATGGTGGTATCCTCCACATCACTGAGCTTCTTGGTCACATCACCCAGCAGCTCCACAATGGCAGAGATCATCTTGCCCTCAGCCTTCTCGGTGTCCAGATCCAGACCGTCCATCAGGCCCTTCAGATAAGCAGCCTTTTCAGAAATGGTCATAGCCTTTCTCCTTACTTCGCACGGCCCAGATACTCACCGGTACGGGTGTCGATCTGGATCTTGTCGCCCTCGTTGATGAACAGAGGCACCTTCACCTCAGCGCCGGTCTCAACGGTAGCGGGCTTCAGGGTGTTGGTAGCCGTGTTGCCGGCAAAGCCAGGCTCGGTAGCGGTAACGACCAGATCAGCAAAGTTGGGAACTTCCACGCCGAAAACCTTGCCCTTGTAGCTCATAACGGTGCAGGTATCGTTCTCCTTGACGAACTTAAAGCCGTCGTCCAGAACGCTGCCGTCGATGGGCTCCAGCTCGTAGGTCTCGGGGTTCATGAAGTAGTACAGCTCGCCATCGTTGTAGGAGTACTCCATCTTCTTTCTCTCAATGAAAGCGGTGGGGAACTTGGCAGAGGGGTTCAGGGAAGTTTCGGTCACGCCGCCGGTGATGACATTCTTCATCTTCACACGGACGAAAGCAGCACCCTTACCGGGCTTGACGTGCTGGAACTCGATGACCTGCATAACCTTGCCGTCCATCTCGAAAGTGATACCGTTACGAATATCGCCTGCAGAAATCATAATTTTATCCTCCTAAGGTACCTCCCCTTTTTGGGGGGCATTTTTTATACATAGTTTGACTGATATATTTTAACCGACAATCCCTGTTTTTGCAAGGGGTTATTTGGAATTTTTTCAGACAATTATTAAATTTTTAGGGCTTGTGGTGATATTTTCGCAGCCATCCTGGGTAAAGATCACCAGATCCTCGATGCGGACACCGAATTTACCCGGCAAATAGATGCCCGGTTCAGCAGAAGAAACCATATTTACCTGCATCGGTATTTGACCGCTGGGATTACAGTTTGGTGCTTCGTGGCACTCCATACCAATGCTGTGGCCATAGCCATGACCGAAGTATTTCCCGTAGCCGGCATCCGTAATAACCTGACGGGCTGCACCGTCAATTTCCGCACCGGTAGCACCGGCCCTGGACGCTGCAATACCTGCCAGCTGTGCCTGCAGGACGGTGTTATAGACCTTCTCCATTTCCTCTGTGGCATAGCCCACTGCCACAGTGCGGGTCATATCAGAGCAGTAGCCCTCCAGGATCACGCCAAAGTCCATGGTGATAAAATCTCCCTCCCGGATCACCCGGTCGGTGGCAACACCATGGGGCAGGCTGGTATTAGGGCCGGAAACAACGATGGGATCAAAGGCAAGGCCCTCTCCCCCGTTTTTATACAGACAATAGATCAGTTCCGCCTGCAGCTGTTTCTCCGTCATACCGGCCTTGATGCGTCCAAGGACCTCGGAGAATGCCTTATCTGTGATAGCCTGCGCTTTGCGCATACGGTCCAGCTCCCAGTCCTCTTTCACGCTGCGGAAGCTGTGGATCTTTCCATTCATCGGCACCAGCTTGGCATTGAGCTTTTCCTCGTATCCCCGGAGCTCAGCGGCAGTGAGGTAATCCTCCTCATAGCCCAAAACTGTAATTCCAAAATCGGCAATGGCTTCGTTGATCAGTTTGTGGAAAGGATTGGCACGGCTCATCTCCAATACCGCAAAGTCCCGGATACCATTTTGCGCTGCCTCGATGTAGCGGCTGTCGGTAAAGTAGCGGCAGCCTGCCTTGCTCACCACGGCAACGCCCTCAGCGATGTCATGCTGAGCACCATAATGGCGGCTGTAACGGCTGGTCAGCAGCAGACCGTCTGCCTCGCCATCCAGAATAGATAAGTACTTATCAAGATTGTTCATTGTCGATTCTCCTGTTCTTCGATATAGCGATAAAAGGCAGCTCCAGCAAATGCCGCAGCTTCAGCCAAATATTATGGTTGTGGATTGCCTTGACCAAAATGGGGCGCACGCCCATACCGTTAGCCCCCAATGTATCGGTAAAGATCTGATCTCCCACCAGCGCACACACATCCGCTGTGACCTGAAATCTTTCCAGGCACTCCCTGATCCCTTTCGGAAAGGGCTTGTTTGCGTGGGTGATACAAGGAATATGGTATTTGCCGCAAAAAATCTTCACCCGATCCTTGCGGCTGTTGGATACCACGCAAAGCTGAATATCCGATGCAGCCATTTCTGACAGCCAGGTTTCCGTTTTCTGCGTTGGAATACTGGTAGTATAGGGTACGATGGTATTGTCAAAATCCAGCATCAAAAGCTTGACCCCCTGCTGCCGCAGCCACTGGGGTGACAGGTCTGTAAGCTTCTCGGTCATATAAGCAGGAAGCAGTGAAAAACGCATACTTTGCTCCTTGATATCATATAGTTTATTGAAAAATTATAGCATATCAGGAGGGTTTTGTCTATGGCTTTACCGGTGTATCTTGCCATGACTGCCGGGGAAATAAGCAGATGCTCCCAATTGCCTGAACAGATCGCCTGGATGGCCTGCCACTTTTCCTCCTACGGACTGGGTCTAAGCAATCTGCCCAGAGACCTGCCGGAAGGGAGCATTCTGATCCTCAATGACCGGATCCCAGTACAAGACCACGATCCGGACCTTGTGGCGCATCAGCTGCGAGAATCGGCAGTAAATTTTAACGCAAGCGGGGTGCTGCTGGATTTCCAGCGTCCGGGCGATCCCCGATCCGCCGCTATTGCCAGCGTCATAACGCAAACCCTTACTTGTCCCGTTGCTGTAACAGAATCCTACGCAGGAGAATTAAACTGCCCGGTATTTCTGGAAGCTCCCAGGGCATATCAACCGCTGGAATCCTGTATTGCAAAATGGGATGGCCGGGAGCTTTGGCTGGAGGCTTCATACGCTCCCGGAACTATCACCGTTACCCAAACCGGAAGTCAATACACCGAAAAAGCAGATCCTCCCGAGGGACTTACCATCCACAGGGATGAACCGCTTCATTGCAGCTATTGTATCCGTAAAACAGATGAATCCGTAGACTTTTACTTCCGGCGAACCGCAGAGGATCTGACTGCACTGCTGGAAAAAGCGGAAAAGCTGGGGATTACCCACGCCGTCGGCCTGTACCAGGAGCTCTTTTAGTTTAGTACAAATCCTATAATAAATCGGCTAATCTATTGTTAGATTAGCCGATTTCCTTATTTCACTTCTTATCCTTCATCTGGGCCTGCAGGTGCATGGAAAGCACAGCCAGGGAGGTTGCCATATTCTCGTGCTGCACCAGAATTCCGGCAGGAACATCCAGATGCGCCGGTGCAAAATTCCAAATCGCCTTGATACCGCTGGCGATCAGCTGATCGCAAACCTTCTGGGCGTACTCGCCGGGAACCGTAATAATCCCCATCAACACCTTGTGGGTGCGGCAATAGCTCTCCAACTTGGATATATGGTAAACAGGACGCTTAGCAGCAGGGTTCTCCTTATCGGGATTTTCGTCAAAGGCCGCCAGGATATTCAGTCCGTATTCCTGAAAACCCTTGTAACCCATCAGCGCCTGGCCCAGCTTGCCGGCACCGATCAAAATAGCATCGGTGGTATTATCGTAACCCAAGAACTGGCTGATATCCTCCATCAACCGCTCCCGCAAGTATCCGATCTTGGGACGTCCGCCATCAGAGACCATCGCCAGATCCTTACGAACCTGTACCTCTCCCATTCCCAAGGCATTGGCCAAAGCCGTGGCGGAAATATAGGTTGCAGTACCTTCGGGCAGGCTCTTCAGATACGCCAGGTATCCCGGAAGGCGCTTCAATACGGATTTTGAAATTTCTTTGCGTTCCATAGTATTCCCTCTTTTAATCGATACGATTTTATATCGATATAATTTCGTATCGATTGTACCACGAACAAATGGGAATTTCAAGAAATTTTTATGCACAGCTGGTTTGACGCAGGATCTCTTTGCGCAAACGCAGCATGATCCGCTTTTCCAGTCTTGAGATATAAGATTGGGATATCCCCAGTTTTTGCGCCACTTCTTTCTGCGTCAGTTCCTGATACCCTTCCAAGCCAAAACGCATCCGAACGATCTCCCGCTCCCGGTCCGGCAGCTCTTTTACCGCTTTACGCAGCAGACACAGGTCCACATCGTCCTCCAGCGGTCGCAGGATCATATCCTCGTCTGTTCCCAAAATATCCGAAAGCAGCAATTCATTTCCGTCATAATCCATATTGATCGGCTCATCCAGTGATATCTCCGTCTTCTGGTTGGATATTTTCCGGATATGCATCAGGATCTCGTTCTCAATACAGCGGGATGCGTAAGTTGCCAGCTTAATGTTCTTGTCC
Organism: Oscillospiraceae bacterium; assembly: GCA_017435245.1. Lineage (GTDB taxonomy): Bacteria > Bacillota > Clostridia > Oscillospirales > Oscillospiraceae > Faecousia. The sequence goes on from JAFSFK010000149.1 coordinate 5,276, forward strand.
CGACGGTATGTACCCACTGCCTTGATAAGTCCAATCGTTCCAATGGAGATCAAATCCTCCAAATTTACACCTGTGTTTTCAAATCGCCTGGCTATAAATACCACCAACCGCAGATTCCGCTCGATCAGCCGCTGCTTTGCAGCGTCACTTCCCTGCTCAAGCTGTTCCAACGCCTCCTGCTCCTCCACGCCTTTCAATGGCGGCGGCAGAACATCTGTTCCACCGATGTAATAGACCGCACCTGTGGTGATGAACCCCAGCTTCATGAGAACGACCGTCAATTTTTCCTTCATAATGCCCCTCCCGTTAACGCCTGATATGTACCCTCCGTACCCAAACACTCCGGCGCAAAAGCAACTACACAGCTGCTCCGCCGGGAACCTACCTGTACCTGCGGCAATCGAAGTCCCAGCATAAATCCGTTTTCCTTCCCGATCGTCTTATAGGGGATCAGGCGCAATCCGGGAATGCTCCCTATCGACTCCACAGGCTGCCGCAGCTGTTCTTTTGTCAATCCGGTAAGCGTCTGCGCCGCATCTGCACCTACCACAAGGACCGGCAGTCCGCTCACGGGATCGAAAAGTCTGTTTCCGGTATCATGCAGTGCCGTCAGCTTCACCCGCCTGTCACCGTAGCACAGCTCAACAGGCACATACTGCTCGCTCCCCACCCCATACTTGATGCCAAACAAACAAAGCAAGCAGATACCCATTGCCGCCAAAACCATACTCCAGATACCATTGGTGCCGATTCCACTGCTTACCCCACCCAGTGCCATATGCAGCAGCCATAACACCATCCCACGCCGAAGAACTGTTTTATCCATTCCGAACGCCACACAGGAGATCATTCCGATAAAAACTGTTCTCCAGAACAGGTTCCCCAAAAAACCGAAACCCGGGAGGATACTTATACCTGCGTGCAGCGCACCCATCCCAGAACCCAATATACATCGCCACAAACGGCTGGGATAGCCGCAAAGCCGGTTTGTTCCCAGCAGCAACAAAAAATCAACACAAAAGATCAACACCATCACAAAACCTGAATATGGCTCCACGCTACCCCTCCCCCTTATTGCTTGACCACAGTATACCGCCGTGGGATAAAAAAACCCGTCGCACGGTGAATCCCTTCGGCGGGCAGGAATCGGCCTGAAGGGCAGGTGCTTCGGTAGCTTCAACCGTCTTAAAAGAAAATGCGGCAGCTGATACGCTCAGCTGCCGCTTGTTTCTGTCGAGATATTTTCCCGGAGGACTTGGCGGATATTTTTTTCCGCTTTGAACCGGGGTGTCATTACTTCGTGCCCGCATCCCATACACCGCAAACGAAAATCCGCACCTGTTCTGAGAACAAGCCAGCGTTTCTCGCCGCAGGGGTGGGCTTTTTTCATCACCAGGATATCATTTAACCGAATATCCATATTATTCCCCCTTTATGGCCTGCCAATATTGCTTGGCGGCCTGCTCTACCTTATTGGGGCCGTACTCATAGTATTTTGTTCCTACCAGTTCATCCGGCAGGTACTGCTGCTGTACCCAATGACCGGGAAAATCGTGGGGATAGAGATAGCCCTGTTCCCGCTCCATCGTATAGGAATCGGCGTGGACATTCTGCAAATGCCGGGGGAAATCACCGGTTTTGCCCTTGCGCACATCTGCCAGTGCCAAATCCAGAGCAACATGACCGGAATTGGATTTGGGCGAGGTCGCCATCAGCACCGCTGCATCTCCCAGTGGGATCCGTGCCTCAGGCATGCCGGTCATCAGCGCCATATCCACGCAGGCTTTCACAATGGGAATGATCATCGGATACGCAAGGCCCACATCCTCCGCTGCGATCACCATCAAACGGCGGCAGGCAGACTGCATCTGTCCCGCTTCCAAAAGCCGGGCAAGGTAATGGCAGGCTGCATCCGGGTCTGAACCACGGATGGATTTCTGAAGCGCCGACAGAAGATCGTAATGGTTGTCACCGTCACGATCCGCCCGCATTGCGCTTTTCTGGGTGACGGCCTTGGCATCGGCAAGGGTCAGGGGCAGGATGCCATTTACCGGCTGACCGGCTGAAAACAGCACCTCAACCGCATTCATCGCCTTGCGAAGGTCTCCGCCGCAGGCACCGGCAATATACTCCAGCGCCCCCTCCTCCGGCTGTGCCGTGAGGGCAGTTCTTTCCTCCAGAAATGCAACCGCACGCTTTACCGCCTGCAACGCCGCAGCAGCGGAGATCTGCTTGAACTCAAAAACCGTTGACCGGCTGAGGATCGCATTGAACACGTAGAAATAGGGGTTTTCTGTGGTGGAGGCGATCAGTGTGATCTTACCGTTTTCAATGTATTCCAGAAGCGATTGCTGCTGTTTTTTATTAAAGGACTGGATCTCATCCAGGTACAGCAGCACGCCGTTGGGTGCAAGAAAAGTATCCAGCTGTGCAACGATATTTTTGATATCGGCAGTGGATGCCGTAGTAGCATTGAGCTGATAGAGTGCACGGTTGGTCTGCTTTGCAATGATATTTGCAACAGTTGTCTTTCCTGTTCCGCTGGGACCGTAGAAGATCATATTGGGGATATTCCCGGAATCGATGAGCCGGCGAAGCACAGCGCCCTCTCCCAATATATGCTCTTGTCCAAATACTTCGTCCAGAGTCGTGGGCCGAAGCTGGTCTGCCAATGGCTGGTACATACGCCGCCTCCTCTCTTACTTTTTACAGTATATCACACAATTACGGAAATTGCACTAGTATTTTTAGATATTTTCGAATTTTTGTTCGCAATGTATTATTCCGGCTCTCCCCAGGCAATGGCACATCTCACAGCCTTATGCCACCCCTTCAAAAGTCCCTCTTTCTGATCCGGATTCATCTTGGGAGAAAATGCCCGGTCCAGATCCCAATTATTGCGGATATCATCCAGACTCGCCCAGTATCCTACCGCAAGACCTGCCAGATATGCCGCCCCCAATGCTGTAGTCTCAATACAGCAGGGTCGATGGACCTGACAATCCAGAATATCGCTCTGGAACTGCATGAGAAAATCATTGGCGCAGGCACCGCCATCCACCTTAAGAGCGGTAATGGGGATACCGGAATCCTGTTCCATTGCCTTGCAGATATCATAGGTCTGGTACGCCAGTGATTCTAATGTTGCCCGCACCAAATGGGCACGGCAAAAGCTGCGGGTAATGCCCACAACACATCCACGGGCGTGTTGCTGCCAATGAGGTGCACCCAAGCCGGTAAAAGCCGGCACGACATAAGCACCTGCCGTATCCTCCACACTGGCTGCGTACTGGGCGCTTTCACCGGCACTGGTCAGCACATCCAGCTGGTCACGCAGCCACTGGATTGCGGCACCTGCCACAAAGATGCTTCCCTCAAGAGCATACTGCACCTTACCGGGGAGGCTGGCTGCAATGGTTGTGACCAAACCGTTTTGACTGCTTACGGGCGTATCACCGGTATTCATCAAAAGGAAACAACCGGTACCATATGTATTCTTCATCTGGCCAGGTTCAAAACAGCACTGACCGAACATGGCACACTGCTGGTCACCTGCCGCACCGGCAATGGGGATATTTCCGCCAAACAGTCCATACTCCGTTTCCCCGTAGATACAGGCAGAGGGCTTCACCTGGGGAAGCATCCCCTCTGGAATATCAAGAAGCTCCAAAAGCTCCTCATCCCAGCATAGGTTATGGATGTTATAGAGCATCGTGCGGCTGGCATTGGTCTGATCCGTAACGTGGACCGATTTCCCTGTCAGATTCCAGATCAGCCAGCTGTCAATGGTGCCAAAAAGCAGCTTTCCCTCCCGGGCACGCTGACGTGCACCGGGGACGTTGTCCAGGATCCATTTGATCTTGGAGCCGGAAAAATATGCATCCGGAACCAAGCCTGTTTTGGAGCGGATGGCATCGGAATATCCCCTTGCAACCAGATCGTCAATAATGTCCGACGTACGGCGGCACTGCCAAACGATAGCGTTGCAAACCGGTTCGCCCGTTTCCTTATCCCACACAACCGTAGTTTCCCGCTGGTTGGTAATACCGATGGCGGCAATTTGATCTGCCTCCACGCCCAACTTCTCCATGGCGTTTTTCGCAACCTCTACCGTAGTACGCCAGATCTCCATAGGGTCATGCTCAACCCAGCCGGGCTTAGGAAAAATCTGGCGAAACTCTCTCTGGGCACTGGCACAAATGCTGCCCTGCCGGTCAAAGAGGATGCACCGGGTACTGGTGGTTCCCTGGTCCAGGGACATAATATACTTCATAAAGCTTCCCCTTTCCCAACGCAAAGGTTATTGATTCAGGCAGCGCAGCATCCAGTTATGGATATCTTCATAAATCTCCTGCTTATTCAGCTCGTTGAGGATCTCGTGTCGGCATTGGGGATAAAGCTTACTGCTGACATTTACCATCCCCGCCTTCCTGAATTCCTTCATAGCACGAACAACGCCCTTTCCATAGGTTCCCACAGGATCTTCTTCTCCCGCAACAAAAAGGATGGGCAGGTGCTTTTTCATCTGTTGCAGATTCTTAGGCTGCTCGATATAATGAATCCCCTTCATCATATCCCGCAGCAAGCCGCAGGCAGGCGTAAATCCGCACAGAGGATCCGCAACGTAGGCATCCACGATACTTTCATCCCGGGTCAGCCAATCGCTGGCAGTGCGGGGGTTCTCGATACGGTCATTATAGCCGCCGAATACCATTTTCTGCAGCTGCTCATTGGGCATTGTCTCGCCGGACTTTTTACAGATCCCTTCCACCACCTTGATCAGCACCGGAAGTGCCGCTCTGGGCTGCCAGCCGGTACCGCAGATCACACAACCGCTGATACCGCTATCGGGAAACTTTGCAAGGATGGTCCTTGCCATAAAAGAACCCATCGAGTGACCAAAGAGAATATACGGCAAGCCGGGATACTTCTGCATCGTATCCTTCATCAGACGGCAGGTATCCTCAATGGCAGAAAACCATCCTCCGGTAAAATATCCCCGGACACCGCCTTCGCCAACAGACTGTCCGTGACCCATATGGTCTTCGCCCACCACTATGAAGCCCTGCTTATTCAGGAAGTTGGCAAAATCATCATACCGCTCCACAAATTCGGCAATACCGTGAACGATCTGCACGATTGCCTTTGGGTCACGATCCGGCATCCAGCAGCAGGCGTGGATCTTACCTGCGCCGTAGGAATCATAGAAAAAGTCAGTTCTCATAGCAGTTCCTCCCATTTATAAATTTGTTCTGTTATTATTTTCGCATAGCCACATTTTAAAGTCAAGAAAAACAACAACTGCCCGGTGCGCAAAAACGCACCGGGCAGATTTATCAAAAGGTCGCAACATCCGGATCGGCAGGCTGTGCATCGGGGATAACTTCGAGTGCAGTCAGCACAGGACCAAGCTCACCTTGATACAGATAGTGCTTTTCAGCAGTGATTTTCGCCTTGACCATCACCCAAGAACGGGGCTTCAGCTCTTTACTGCGGTCATAGCGGCAAGGAATACCGCAGAACTGAATATCATCCACACAGCAGGTCATCACAAACCGTCCCGGGGCAAACATATTGTTCTTGTCCCGGCGGAGCATAGCAACCTGCGCCTTGAAGTGAACAGTCTTGCCATCATACTTCTGGGGTTCTTCCGTCACATCCCGGTACCACAAGGCATAATCCTCGTCCTTGACCTCAATGACAGGCGCATTGATATCAAAGGGAAGCGGATCCTCGATCTCATCAAAGGCAGTAGTCCCGTCGGTATAATCATAGAGGATATCCATTCGGCGATTTGCAGCACGGACCACCTTATGCAGCGGCATTGTATCCGCACCGGGCTCCAGACGGTTGAATACCACCATCTGCCCGCCTACCAGCTTGTCCATCACCAAGTTCCGCATATTGGCGTTGTATGTCAGGAAGGTAGCAGAATCGGCAAACATCACTTCCTGGGCAACCGCCCAGTCCTCCGGAAAGCGGCTGTAAAGGTCGCCTACCAGCTGCATACCGTTGAGCTCCGCAACCACCCGCTGTGCCTTGTGTTTTTTCGCAAGGGCTTGCAGCTGCTTGGTTGTAACGGTCTGCTGGTCCAGTATTTCCAGATATACGTTTTTATGGGGATAGGTGGAGAAATCATACTCCTCCTCTCCCTCTTCAAATACCAAAAGCAGGGTTCGTTCCCCAGCATTAAAGCGGGGGTCTTCCAGTGTCTCCTGGATAAACTTGGTCTTACCGGAATCCAGGAATCCGGTAAATACATATACGGGGATCTGGATCATAACTTACACCCCAAAAAGTGCCGCCACGCCCTGCTCATCCAGCTGGGAGCCGATGACACACAGCTTGCCGGTAACGGCAGCACTACCCTTACGGACATTCAGTTCGCCGGGAACATAGTCAAAGTGGATCCAGCCACCATCGGCACAAGCAATGATACCCTTAGCCCGCAGGACGATACCAAAGCGTCCGCTGTCCAGGGAAAGAAGGGCTGCCTGGATCTCCCCTTCGGTAAACTTCTTGGCAGTTTCCACACCCCAGGAAGTAAAGACCTCATCAGCGTGATGATGGTGGTGATCGTGATCGTGACCGCAGCAGCAATGCTCCTCGTCGTGATGGTGGTGATGATGCTCGTGGTCATGGTCGTGGCCGCAGCAGCAGTGCTCCTCGTCGTGATGATGGTGATGATGCTCGTGGTCATGATCGTGGCCACAGCAGCAATGCTCCTCATCGTGATGGTGGTGATGCTCCTGCTCCAGCTTGGCAAGCTCCTCAGCAAGGGATGCCTTGCCTTCCATCGCCTCCAGGAGCTGCTCGCCGGTCAGCTCTCCCCAAGGGGTAGTAACGATAGTCGCCTGCGCATTATGCTCCCGGAGCATTGCCACCGCTGCATCCAGTTTCTGCTGGGGCACAGAATCGGTACGGGACAGGATAATGGTGGAAGCGGTTTCCACCTGATTATTATAGAACTCACCGAAGTTCTTCATATACACCTTTACCTTACCTGCGTCCACAACAGCAACCGTGTAACCCAGAGTCACATCATGACCTGTGACCTTTTCCACCGCACCGATCACATCGGAAAGCTTGCCAACACCGGAAGGTTCAATGATGACCCGGTCGGGATGATACTCGCTGATCACCTGCTCCAACGCCTTACCGAAGTCGCCCACCAGACTGCAGCAAATACAACCGGAATTCATCTCGGTAATATTGATGCCCGCATCCTGCAGAAAACCACCGTCGATGCCGATCTCACCAAATTCATTTTCAATGAGCACCAGTTTCTGCCCTGCATAGGCTTCAGAAATCATCTTTTTGATGAGGGTGGTCTTACCCGCACCCAGAAATCCGGAATAAATATCGATTTTTGTCATTGCTATACACCTTCTGTATAAAATTTCTTATGTATTATAGCACTCTGCAGGAAATAAAACAAGCAAAAATTAACCCTTCGACATAATTCCCTTGTATCCCATTTTATTGGGGTTTACTTTATATACAGGCGGTCATTCTCCCAGAATGCGACACACCGCCAACGCCGCTGCGCAGAAATAGCGCAGCGGCGGTTCCTTTTTATACCACAGGGATCAGAAGCATCTGCCCCGGCTCCGGCTCCTGCTGAATGCGGTTGGCTTCCCGAATGGCCTGCTCGGTGGACCCCGACTCCTTGGCAAGCTGCCACAGGCTCTCCTGTCCGGCTCTGCGCAGGATCAGACTGGGACGCTGGGGATCCGGCTGCCGTTCCTCCAGATCCAAAGCTGAAATCATCGGAATGGTGTCTGTCCCCTGGGTCACGGCACAGATCAGCACATCCGCACCCGGCTGATTGCCTGCCCCCAAAAGCTGTGCTGCCCCACTTGGCTGCAGATGCATCGTGACAGAACAGCTCTCACAGGCGCTATGGGTGATTTTTCCGTTCCATTTGGATACTGCAGCAGCAGGCTTTCCTTCTGCATCGTATCCAAGGATCTGGTAATACCCACTCAGTTCGCCGGTAACATCGTCATCCGTCCTGCTCATATAGGGCTGGTCCGGATAAAAGGCAATGTCCACGGGGTGCAGCTGAGGATCGATCCCGTTTCCTTCTGCGTGGATCAGCTGGCTCTGTACATCCAGTATTGCAGGCAGCTGCAGCTGCTGCACTTCAAAACTCAGTTTATGCGCCGTGCTGTAGGCATCCTCCACCACACGGATCTGCTCCCGGTCACTGATCATATACTGCCCTGTCAGACCGGCTTTCAAACGCAAGCCTCCCTCAGGCAGCATATCCATTTCCAAGGCTGTTACCGCCATCCAAACCGCAGCGGTGGCATCCTGCTCGTAGTCAGATTCTAATTCTGAATATTGAGAGAAAGGAACTTCAAAGCTCCAGCTGTGGAGCTGTCCATCCTCACCGGTATAGAAAACCCCTGCAAGACACACTCCCCGGAACACAACCTTGGAGGACATCACCTTTTGATCAATCAGCTCCGGCTGCAACGAAAAGCGCAGAAGCTTTGCTATTTTCGGCGCAGACGACGGCAGCTCCAGATCCTCATCCAGTTCAAAGGCTTTCTCCCCCGCCTCTTTGGGCAGGAGCATCGGATAAGTACGCTCCAGCAGATGGACGCCATTGGGTATTTCTCCCGGTGTAAAAATCTCTGCTTCCGTAGGCACTGTAGCCTCCGTCAGCACCCCAACACAGGCACGGATCATCAATTTCCGTGCGGAGGTAACTCTTGCATCCACACTTTTTAGCAGCGGGCAGACCCGGATCACACCGTCGTACTGGGTATCCGGCAGCTCCCACTTCATCTGAAATGGGATCCAAGCCTCTGCCGTCTGGGGATCTCCTCCCTCTTCCGGCAGATACATCGTCCAAGCCATCACACCGCCGGAGACAGTCATACTGCCATTTCGCCATTCCTTGCCACGAATCAGCACCTGCCCCCAGGCTCCCAATATGCTGCCGATGTCCGCCATATCCTCCGGAAGCCGCAGTTCCTGGGACTGTTCCTGATATTGGACATCTCCCCGGATCTTCTGCAAACAGGACACAGCATTCTTATGAAACTGCAATTGCATACCATCACTCCTCCAGTCTTAGCTATTGACAGCTTATTCACCGCAGGACAAACTTATGCCACTATCTTTTGCGAATCACACAAAATCCACAGATCAGCAGTCCAAAACCAAGGCAGATGCTCAGAAAGCCACCCTCCAGCCACATCCCGATCAACACCCCAACCCCAAACGCCATCAACGCACATCCCAAAAGCTGGTTTTGCCGGCACATAAAAACACCCCCTGCACGAGTGTATGCAGGGGGTGTTGTAAAATTAACCGCCAAGATAGGCTTTACGGACCTCGTCACTGCGGGACAGCTCCGCACCGGTGCCACTCAGAGTGACCTTTCCCGTCTCAAGAACGTAGGCACGGTCTGCGATCTCCAGTGCCTTGCTGGCGTTCTGTTCCACCAGCAGGATCGTAGTACCTGCAGCGTGAAGATCTTTAATGATGGAGAAGATCTGGTCCACCAGAATCGGCGCAAGACCCATAGAGGGTTCATCCAGCATCATCAGCTTAGGCTTACTCATCAGCGCACGGCTCATCGCCAGCATCTGCTGCTCACCGCCGGAGAGGGTTCCGGCAACCTGCTTGCGGCGTTCCTTCAGTCGGGGAAACAGCGTAAA
>JAFSFK010000014.1 GCA_017435245.1 Oscillospiraceae bacterium
CAATAATTTACACATAAATTATTGGGATTTCCGAAGGAAATAGCCAATGATCACCTGCGGTGATATGATTTTGTTTTACAAAATCATCGGCGGCAGCAAGCCGCCGCCCTACACTGGCGTATGGAATTCGGCTCGATAAACTGGAATTTATACCACAACCAATACTAATTCATTGTACCGTTGGCAAGGCTTGCCACCAGGGAGTACATCTGCTCCTCACTGCGGACGCTGTGGGCCTGGCTTAAAATGTTCTTCTTCTGAGAATCGGAAAGCTGGGCATAGCGGATCATTGCCGCCTCATTCTGCGCCAACGCCATGCCGAACCCAATGGGAACTTTGTAAAAATTCATATGATTACCTCCTTTTCCCCTCATATCTTGTGACTTTTTCAGGTTTTTATGCGTATTTTGTAACAAAATCATAACCACCGGCACTGCCGGTGGTTTTCTTTGTATAAAAAAGGAAAGGGGCTTGGGCGGACTCACTTAGCTTTGATTACATCAGACCCATACACCAAATGACCGCCAGTGCCGTCAGTGTCACCAGTGTGTCGATGGTGATTCCGTAAAACATTGGCGCAAGCAACCACGCTGGCAGTATCGTTCACCGAGGTTCCCGCCCAAATGCCATAGGCCATATCGGACATTCCCAAAAGCCTTCCCATAATGGGGTACACCGCCACCATTACCATATCAAACAGGAAAGTGGAGGACATGGCAAAGGCAATGTCCTTATCGTCCGCATCGATCACCGGGGCGATGGCCGCCACAGCGCTGCCGCCGCAGATACCGGTTCCGGCGGAGATCAGATTGCTCAGCTTCCAGTTCAGTCCAAAGAGCTTGCGAATAAAGTAGCCGCCGCCAAAGCACATAGCAAAGGTAAAGAGCATAACAAAAAAGGTCATCTTGCCCACAGACACGATCACATTGACAGACAACGATGCACCCAGGAGAATGATCGCCAGCTTCAATATCTTTTTTGAGGTAAACTTCAGCGCCGGCTGGATCCAGGCCGGATGAAAAAAGCTGTTGATGATGGTGCCCATAAACAGCGCAATGATGGATGCGCCCAGCAGATCTCCGGGCACCAGCTTTTCGATCAAAACGGATGCCGCAGCTACAGCAAAGCATATTATAATCCCCAGTATAAACATACCGTGTTTTTCATTTTAGGATTCATCTTGCATCTCCTTTGGTTTATTTCCATTACCTTATCATAAAACAGAAAAATCGGCAACAAAAAGGGCGAACACCGTTCTCCCCTACGATGGGTATCGCTTCTGTTCGCTGAAACGATCTGCGCTTTCCCAAAAATCTTCCCCCGGAAGGCGATGGGGAATGCGGGAAGAAGCCTTGTATTTGCTGCTTTACAGCAGGCCTCTTCCCATTGATCTTCTTTGAAAAATCGTTACTGCCCGGAGATGATCGTTATTCTTCCGCTGCCTTCCACATTCTCATAGCCGCCGTCTGCCGTGATGGTAGGAAGACCGGTCCCTTCATCCACCGGGAAAGACTGGATATAGTTTGCCAGCACCATATAATCTTCCGCCACATAGTCCAGCACATTCACCGCCCCATTCAGCATCGCAAAACCGCCGCCCAGATCCCGAAGGGTGTAATTGTAGCCAGCCAGATTATATTCCGCTGTCAGATCCAGCGGCTCGTATTCTCCCGTATCCCGGTTCAGGATCAGAACATCCCTGACCCGATAGCCGTCTGTGGGCGGTCCGATCCAGACATCTTTTTCATCTGCCTGCACAGTCGAATCCCGTGTCAGGTCCAGCGTGTATTTCAATCCGGATACATGGAGCAGGCTGCCATTTTCTCCGCTTCCATCTGCAGTGATCCCTTTGCTGCCCCATTCCAGCGCATCCAGGAGCTGCTGTCCTGTGACCGTCAGCAGGCAGGCCACATTTCCAAAAGTGTGGATCTGCTTGCAGCTTAAATATGTCAACTCTCCGGTGATGGCTTCATTGCGGATGCCACCGCCATTCATCACCGCCACATCCACCTCCATCCCCATTTCATCAAACAGGTAGTACAGAGCATCTGCGGCAAAATCTCCGGTGTTGGTGCTCTGTCTGCGAACCAGGCGGCTGCCATGGGCATCATAGTTATCCAGCGTGATCTGGGCATAGCCGATGACTTCCCCCAGAAGGCCATTCACCTCATTGATCCATACATCTTCCAGCCCACGGACTGTCGGATCGGGTGCAACATCCGCCAGGTCCTCTCCGCTCAGAAGCTCCGTGGTAATTTCCCCATCAGCGCTGATGGTCAGCTTACCCACCGCATTCAGATAGGAACCGGTCTGCGTTAGAATGACCGGCCCACCTGCGCTGTCTGTGACAGTTTCCATCCCGATGACAGAATGGGAATGTCCGTCGATGAAGGCATCCAGGCCACTGGTATTGGCGATCAGGCTCCGGCTGGTCCAGGGACCGGAGGAAGCATCCACACCCAAATGGCCCAGTGCGATCACATAGTCCGCTCCGGCAGCGTTTGCCTCATCGATAGCGGTTTGCACAGCTGCATATAATGCAGCGCCGTCCGCTCCGCCGTCGATCCCATAAATGTAGTTTCCTTGCCGGTCCTGATAATAGGCCGGAGAGGAAGATGTGATGGTCTCTGGGGTCGTGATGCCTACAAAGGCGATCTTCTTTCCTCCCCTTTCCAGCATCACAAAGCTGTCCAGCACCAAATCTCCGGCAACACCATCCTTCTCGTGACGGAAGTTGCAGGATACATAGGGATACTCCGCAGCGTCAATGGCCGTCAGGCAGCCTTCCATACCGTAGTCAAACTCGTGATTTCCCAATGTGGCTGCATCATAACCGGCAGCATTCATCAGCCGGATGACGGAGGCTCCGCTATCCATACCGCCGTAGGCAGTTCCCTGTAAATGATCACCGGCGTCTACCAGAACAGCGTTTTCCGTGCTGCTTTTCAGCGCCGCCACTGTGGAATAGGACAGTCCCGGTTCCTCATCCAGATGGTTATCGATATAGCTGTGGACATCATTGGTGTAGTACACCACGATCTGTTCAGACCGCTGTCCTTTGGGCCAAAGAAATGCCAGGCATAACACAGCCGCAGTAAGCAGGCCCGCAATCATTAAAATTTGCTTTTTTCTCATAGCTCAAAATCCTTATGAATGGTCCGGCCACCGCCGTCTGCAACCGTTCCCAGCAGCGTATCATCCTGTTCTCCGGAGATGGGTCGTATCGCTTCTCTGTTCTGCATATCGAACCTTCTTCTTTGTGCCTCTGTGATGGCACCTGCGACCATCATCGTTTCCGTTGTATTTATGCGTCTTCGTGCTATGGGACCCCTTCTTTCGTTGCATCCTATTTTAGCACGCATTCTCTTTGCAATCAACACGCAATTTCAAAAAAGCCGATCCCCATCGTATATTGGTCGCTCAGCGTACCCACAACAAAAAACAGCGATTTTCAAGTGAAGCGGTGGTTTTTGCGTGTAATTGAAAAACGGAAGCTGCAGTTCGCAGCTTCCGTTTTATGTTATTGCGTTATCTCTTCAATATATACTATTATATTTTCATTATTTTTCTCTACATATCCTATTTTCAGTAGCTGGCCATCTGCGGAAATAACACCGCCGTGCGATTTGGCATTGTGATAGCCTTGCTGAATTATGAAATCTGAATAAGAAAAGTAAATTCCATTAATTTCAAAGGACTCTTCTCCATGACCTACGTAAGGCATAGGACAGAAATTCTCAACTTCACCAACTACTGTTTTATAATTCCCTTCTTCATACGCAACAATCACTTGCTGATAATCCTTGACCGCAGAAACACCCATAATGATTTGAGCAATTAATGCACCTACTGCAATCAATCCGCTAAAAAACCATATTATCTGCATTTTGGTGTCAAGGTCAAATCGTTTTTTTCTGTGATATAAAAAGAAAACAAGTGCAATAACAAAAACAATACCTGCACCGTAGTACATACTATGCCACTCAAAAGTTACTTCATATAGTATCTTACTCATTACCCATACACCCCTCTTTTTTATCATATCACAGAACGGTGGGATTGGCAACAAAAAGCGGGCGGTTGATAACCGCCCCTACAACGAAAATCCGCCGTTTCCCAATGTAGGGGCGGATATTATCCGCCCGTTATGCCGCCGCGTCTAACATATTTTCAATAAAGATGCCGTAGCCGGTGGTGGGGTCATTCACAAGGACGTGAGTAACGGCGCCTACTAGTTTTCCTGTTGCGGTGCCCGATAAAATCTTCGGGCTTACGCTGATCCTTGATTTTATCGACCGCTGCCATTCGCTCAGCTCCCTTTCTCCGCCACCGGCGGCGGTCGCATCGCTCCCCGTCCTGGATAATCGGTGAGCCGGACACGCCGATGTCAAGTGTGGGACAAAAGAATTATTGTTTTTCTGCGGTTTTTATGCGCTTTTGCGAGTAAAAGGCAGGTTTTTACATAGCTCAACCGCTGTCCGTTTGTGGTGCCCGGCAGTTTCCTTGCCGCAAACGGCTTCGTCATCTGCCGACCACGGCACACTCTGCGCCCTCGCTGTATCTGCCACAGGCAGCGCTCGGGCTCGAGGCCCTAAGTTGACATAGATGAGTTGTCGAAAAAGAGGATTTTTATTTCCTCTTTCCTTTTCGACAAATTCTGATATTTGCCGGACCGTCGGTTATTTCTCCCCATAAATTCAAAGTCCCCGGTTATCCGGAGACTTTGTGTGCTGCTTATGACGGATCAAATTCATAAAGAAGATCCCAACCCAATTGAGAATAGATACGTTGAAATTCCTCGATAAGGGCATCGCCAAATATCCACACTTCCTGCCGCCAGGGATGACTTAGATAGCCGAATTGCAGGTACTCGTCAATATGGAAATAATAATCGCCGTCAGGGTAATATCCTGGGAACCAGTAGTGAGGTTCCTTTCGAAACTGACGTGGATCATATAGATAGCCATCGTGCTGCCAATCCAATGCATAGATTCTCTGTCCCTCTTTTGTGACATTCAGAAAAGCCTGATCAATCAGATCATCCATCACGTCGGCATGTTCTTTTTTCATATTTTCAAAACCGTAAACCACATGCCTGACAGGGATTTCAAACGGCTTCCATGGAAAAAAGTCATGTCCCCTGCGGCAATGCGGCCGGAAACTCATGTTTTCATCGACCCAGACCCAAATATCCCGGTACTGTTCTTCGTTTAGTTGCAAATCTGATCTCATGATCATCCCTCCTTTATTTATCATAGCACAAGGCAAGAAAATTGGCAATAAAGGTAAGCGGATGATAAACGCCCCCACTTGTTCCGTCTGCAGATTTCGTTGGGGAGGCATTTCGCCTCCCACAAACGGAACGGGAGCCCCGTCCCTTACGCAGCAGCATCCAGCATGTTTTCAATGAATATTCCGTAGCCGGTGGTGGGGTCATTCACAAGGACGTGAGTAACGGCGCCTACCAGTTTTCCTGTTGCGGTGCCCGATAAAATCTTCGGGCTTACGCTTTTCCTCGATTTTATCGACCGCTGCCACTCGCTCAGCTCCCTTCATCCGCCACCGGCGGCGGTCGCATCGCTCCCCGTCCTGAATGATCGGTGAGCCGGACATGCTGATGTCAAGCAGGGGACAAAAGAAAATTACAGAAAAATTGCGATTATATACCGAAAATACACAAAAAAGAGGTTTTCATATAGCTCACCCAGAATC
>JAFSFK010000150.1 GCA_017435245.1 Oscillospiraceae bacterium
AAGCGGTATCTGGTAGGTGCCGGCATCAACACCCGTGACTATGCCCAGCGGATCCCCGCTCTGCTGGAGGCCGGTGCGGATGTATTCGTTATCGACTCCTCCGAGGGCTTTACCTGCTGGCAGGAAAAGACCATCGCTTGGGTTCGTGAGAACTACGGCGACAGCGTGAAGATCGGTGCCGGCAACGTGGTGGACCGTGACGGATTTATGTTCCTGGCAAAGGCCGGCGCTGATTTTGTGAAAGTCGGTATCGGCGGTGGTTCCATCTGCATTACCCGTGAGACCAAGGGCATCGGCCGTGGTCAGGCTACCGCACTGATCGAGGTGGCGGCTGCCCGTGACGAGTATTTCAAGGAGACCGGCATTTATGTGCCTATTTGCTCTGATGGCGGTATTGTCCACGATTACCACATGACCCTGGCTCTGGCTATGGGTGCAGACTTTATGATGCTGGGCCGCTACTTCGCCCGTTTCGACGAATCCCCCACCAATAAGGTGATGGTCAACGGCGCTTATATGAAGGAGTACTGGGGCGAAGGCTCCAACCGTGCCCGTAACTGGCAGCGCTATGACCTGGGCGGCAGCTCCAAGCTCAGCTTCGAGGAAGGCGTTGACTCCTACGTCACCTACGCCGGTACTCTGCATGACAATGTGGAAGCCAGCCTGTACAAGGTCAAGTCCACCATGTGCAACTGCGGCGTGACCACCATCCCCGACCTGCAGCGGGATGCCAAGCTGACCTTGGTGTCCTCCGTTTCCATCGTGGAAGGCGGCGCTCACGATGTCACCCTGCGCTCTACCTCTCCCGTAAAATAATCAAGCCAGACTGTTATGGGGTAAAGCAAAACCTCCTCGAAACAAGCAAAACGGGTAAATTCCCGCAGCCTCTAAAATGTATGAAACAGGCGTACTGCGATTAGATTGCAGTACGCCTGTTTTATATCCTTTACAAATATAATGGCAAATGCTACAATAATAAAAAAGATAGGCAGGGGATCGCAAATGAAAAATGTATCAATCTTTTTTCCTATTCTTTGGTCGTTGATAGCATCGTGGAATACATATAGGGTGTTTACGGATTTACCACGGCTTAGAGCACAAGCATGCTGGGTAACTGTTGTGGATATTCTGTGGTTAATTTGCGGCTTTGCGTTGGCTATCTCCTATTGGGTTATGTTTGTAAAAAAATCAAAGGAACAAGATAAACAAGGCAAAGATGGGAATGGATGAGAGAGAATGTGGGAAATTGCCCTTTTGAGGATATTTGAGTTTACCCTATACCACAGACCTTGTGCTGTCTGAACTGTCAGATAACACAAGGTCTGTTTGTTATATTCAGAAATACAATGAAAGATGACCTTTTAAAGGGCGCATTGCAGTATTTTGCAATGCGCCCTTTTTTTAGTCGGTTCCCAGCAGGAGCTGCCCCAGGGCAGAATCCGCATCCAAAATAATTGTCTTTTCGTCGCCGGTGAGGCTCTTTTTCAGGGCATCCAGGGCCAGGGTAAATTCATAGAAATCCTTCTTGTCGGCGGAATTATAGGCTTCTGCCAGCATCCGCATATACTCTGCTTCACCCTCGGCTACCAGTTTGGCTGCCTCCGCTTCGGCGTTGGAGATGATGATATTCACCTGCTTATCTACATCGTTGCGGATGATAGACGCTTCGTAATTACCGTCGGCAGTATACTTTTCTGCCATCTGGTTCCGTTCGGAGATCATACGGGAGTAAACTGCATTCAGGTTGCTTTCAGGCAGATCGAACTGCTTGATCTTCACATCCTCCACGTGGATGCCGTAGGTTGCTGCCTGGGAATCCACGGTGGTGGCGATGCCTTCATAGATCTGATTGCGCTCGGCACCGTCGTTCATATTGATGATATCCGCCTGTGCCAGGGTGCCCATGGCTGTTTTCAGTGCATTGTAGGTGATGGCGTTGAGGCGTTCCTCGGCTTTGGCGGTGGTACCCAGGGCACGGTAGAACTGCTGGGGATCGGAGATATTCCAAAGAACGTAGCAGTCCACAGTCATATTCTGCTTGTCGGAGGTCAACACCTCAGAGGGAGGGATGTCGTAAAACTGGGTTGCCTTGGGAAAATACTTCACTGTGTCTACAAAAGGCACTTTAAAGTGCAGACCGGCAGTGTCGGTGGTGTCGACGATCTCAGAGAAGCGGAAGGTGCAGGCGTATTCGTCCTCGGCTACGGTAAAGTAGGAACCGGAAACCACGATCACCAGCAAAAGAGCGACGATCGCAATCAAAATACCTTTTTTCATATCAGTTTTCTCCTTCCGTAACATTTACAATAGATTCCAGGGGCAGCAGCATATCCACAGCGGAGCCATCACCGGTATTGATATACAGCTTCACGCCGGGCAGGACCTCGGCAATGGCTTCATAATACATCCGGGAGCGGGTGATCTCGGGATTCAAAGCATACTGCTCATACATAGCAGTGAACATTGCTACTTGCTCGGTTGCCTCGTTGATACGGGCCTGCTTCAAATATTCGGCATTTTGGATCAGCTTGTCGGCCTGGGCCTGGGCATTGGGCAGCTGGGCGTTTTTGTAGGCGGTGGCATCGTTGACCACGGTTTCCGCCTGCTGCTTTGCGGTTTCCACAGCCTTAAAAGCTTCAATGACATCCTGGGTAGGAGGTTCGGAATCCTGGATGCGTACATCTACCAGAGTCAAGCCGATGTCATACTCGGACAGGATCTGGGTCACCAGTTCCTTGACCTGGATCTGAATGTTTTCCTTACCGTCGGTAAGCACCGCATCCACGGAGGTGGAACCAACCACGTTACGAACCTGGCTCTGGATGAGATTGCGCAGGATCATCTCCGGTTGATTGGAGGAATAAAGATACGCCACAGGGTCGGAGATCTTATACTCTACAAAGAAATCCACATTGACTATGTTATAGTCGCCGGTAATCATCGTGCTTTCGTTTGTGTTGGTGGCGTACAGATCCTGTCCGGTGGTATTGTAGCCCAGTTCGATCTTCTGGTATACGTTTACGTCCACCTTCTCTGCCTTTTGGATGCCGAAGGGCAGCTTGAAATGCAGACCGGCATCGGTAACATCGGTGACCTTGCCGAAGGTGGTGAGCACAGCCTGCTGCTTGTCATCTACGGTGTAGAAGCAGGAGCTTGCGGCGATCACGATGGCAAGTACTACCGCAATCGTTACAAGGATCCGGCGCACCTTTTTCCAATCGGTTTTCGGTTTAGGACTTTGGTTAGGGGTCCAGCTGTAAGTGCCGTCATTTTCCATAATTACATTTCTCCTTTTAAGATAATTCGTTCGCCATTTTTTCTGCGACCAAACGCAGCTGGGATGCGGCCCAGGCGGTTAACATAATTCTAAGAACTTTTCCCACTCGCTCCCGTGCACCGGGGACAGGCTCTGTATACTCGGACAGTACTTGGTTTAAGTATTCCTCACGACCCTGAGAATTCTGTATCTTCCGGTGATATACTGCCAGCCGAATGAACAGGAAGTACAACTGAGAGTCATCGATCAGGTCGTCGGATTCATCGTCCAGACTGCCGTTGATATATTGCAAAAGTCCGCAGATCTGCTCCAGGGACAAAGCGGGCTTGAGCATATTGATGGTGATGATCCGGCAAAGCTGCTCCAGTGTATAGCGTTTCTTCACCGGCGGCGACAGGAATCCCCGCTTTACCCAGTTTTGAATGGTATAGGGCTCCAAGCCGGTAATAGCGGATACCTGCCCAAGCTGGATCCCTCCTGCCAAAAATACCGAGGACAGCTGCTCCGGAATATGCGCTGCCTCCTGCATATCCACGGGGATCACGGTTCCGGGTATGGTCCAGTTCATTTTCGACACCTCCTTTGTGGTGATATGATAATATCATATGGTCACGTGACTGTCAATAGGGATTACAAGACTAGAATGTGAACAATTTTTAAATATTACAATTTCCGGTTTATCGCTCAATCTATGTAGGGTGGGGTTATGACCCCACCGCTATCTTTCGATACGTATAATTCAACAATCGGTGCGTCGGCGGAGTCATAACTCCGCCCTACAAGTTCTATCGAACAGCTCGCTAAATCGAAATTTGTTTTTCTTTTGGGCACAAATATTTTTCTCCCCTCTTTACGAATCCGGGAAAATGGTGTACAATATGGAAAGTAAAAAACGGGAGGGATGAACGTGGTCTGTCTGAAATGCGGCAGGGATGCTGCCGGAGAACAGGTGTTCTGCGACAGCTGCCTTTCGATTATGGAAGAATCTCCTGTAAAGCCAGGGACACCGGTGCTGCTGCCCTCTCCAAAAAAGCAAACTGCTGCAAAAAAAGCGCCCCACCGTAAGCGTGCATTGTCTCCTGAGGAGCAGGTGATCCACCTGCGGAAAGCCCTGCGGCGTATGTACTTATGCGTGGGGGTGCTGATCGTGGTTCTGGGAATGGCAACGGCACTGCTGGTCTATGAGATCCTGCAGAAGGATGTTCCTGCCATTGGTCAGAACTATACCATTGATACGACCATGAACACAGAGTGATTGTTTCACGTGAAACAATCATGGAGATCTGCGTTTCACGTGAAACATAGGAAGGATATAATATGGGAAAAATCATAGCCGTGGTGAATCAGAAGGGCGGCGTGGGAAAAACCACATCTGCTGTGAATCTCACCGCAGCCCTGAAAGAAGCGGGTAAGCGTGTGCTGCTGTGCGACTTTGATCCGCAAGCCAACGGAACATCCGGATTGGGCATCGATAAGCGGCACGTGCGACATAGCGTTTACGATGTGATCATTGATGACTATCCGGTAAGGGATGCGGTCGTGAAGACAGAGTATGGCGACGTGCTTCCCTCAACAGCGGATCTGGCTGGTGCGGGGGTGGAACTGATCTCTATGCCGGAGCCTAACTTCCGTCTGCGCAATGCGTTGGACCAGCTGAGAAATGAATATGATGTGATCTTTATCGACTGCCCCCCCTCCTTGGAACTGCTGACAGTCAATGCGCTGGCAGCAGCAGACGGGATCCTGGTTCCGGTGCAGTGTGAGTATTACGCATTGGAAGGACTGGCAGATCTGATGGTGACGCTGCGGATGGTCAAAAAACGGATCAATCCCCGGCTGGAGATCTTCGGCGTGGCACTGACGATGTTTGATGGCAGAACCAATTTTTCCACCCAGGTGGCACAGGAAGTTCGTCGTCATTTCCCCGGAAAGGTTTTTGGCACGGTTGTGCCCAGAAACGTGCGTCTGGCGGAGGCACCCAGTCACGGTTTGCCTGTAACGGTGTACGACCGCCACAGCCGTGGCGCCCAAGCTTATAAGGCTATGGCGGAAGAAATTGCGAACAAGCTATAAGAGGTGATATTTTGGCAGCAAGAAAAGGATTAGGACGAGGGATGGGGGCACTGATGGTGGATGCTCCCGAGGAACTGTCCGGCAACAGTCCCTACCAGCATCTGCCCATTCATAGAGTAGAACCCAATCCCAATCAACCCAGACGGGATTTTGACGAAGAGGAGCTGCAGGCGCTGGCGGATTCCATTGCCACCCACGGCGTGGTGCAGCCTCTGACAGTGCGGCAGCTGCCCAGCGGCTATTATCAGATCATTGCCGGCGAACGGCGCTGGCGTGCCGCACGGATGGCAGAATTGTCAGAGATTCCAGCGGTGATCATCGAAGCCGACGATAAAAAGACAATGGAGCTGGCACTGATCGAAAATCTGCAGCGTCAGGACCTGAATCCCGTGGAAGAGGCGTTGGGCTATCGAAGCCTAATGGAGGATTACGGACTGACACAGGAGGATACCGCAAAACGGGTGGGGAAATCCCGGCCCGCAGTGGCAAACGCATTGCGTCTGCTGGGCCTTTGCCCCGAAGTACTGGAGCAGGTTCGCAGCGGTAAGCTTTCTGCCGGACACGCCCGGGCGGTGCTGAGCCTGAAATCAGAGAAAGCACAAAAAGAAGCGGCGCAGAAGATCGTTGCATTAGGTTTGTCCGTGCGGCAGGCAGAACTGCTGTGCAAGAACCTGAACAAGGAACCGGCACCGGAAAAAGAACCCACCTTGGCCGTCAATTATGTGGCGGAATGCGAAAAATACCTATCCAAGCATTTGGGACGGGGAGTAAAGATCATCAATGGCAAAAGAAAAGGCCGTTTTGAGCTGGAGTTTTATGGACAGGAAGACCTTCAGGTGCTTTTAGATGCACTGATGAAGATCGGAAAGTGAGTGGATTATGGAGAAGAAATTATATCGTAGTAAGACCGATAAGAAGCTGGCAGGTGTTTGCGGTGGTATCGCAAAGTTTTTTGGCATTGATCCCACCATCATAAGACTGATTTGGGCGTTGGCAGCTGTGTTTGCTGCTGGCTTGGTGGTATATATCGTATGTGCTCTGGTGATCCCTGAGGAGCCGGAGGATTATGTGGAAGTAAAGTAAAATCATTTCTCAAGACTAAGGAGAGGTAAGTTATGTTAGATATCAAGAAAATCAAGGAAAATCCCGATGCAGTCAAGGCCGGTCTGAAGGCTAAGGAAGTAGACTGCGACGCCATCGTTGACCGTATTCTGGAGCTGGATGTCCAGGTCCGTGGTTTGAAGACCTCCACCGAGACCAAGACCGCCCAGAAGAACAAGCTGGCAAAGGAAAACGGAAAGCTTTTCGGTCAGAAGAAGGGCGCAGAAAAGAAGGGCGAGGACACCTCTGCTCTGGATGCCCAGATCGAGGCCAACAAGGCAGAAGCTATTGCCCTGGACGCTGCCATTGCTGACGATGCTGCACTGCTGAAGGATCTGAACGTGGAGTTCCGCACTGCAATGCTGAGCCTGCCCAACCTGCCTGACGAGGATCTGCTCCCCGGCGGCAAGGAGAATAACCAGCCTCTGCGTTATGTGGGCGAAAAGCCTGTCTTCGACTTTGAACCCAAGCACCACGTCGACCTGTGCGAAGGCCTGGGACTCATCGATTATCCCCGTGGCGTTAAGCTGGCAGGTGCCGGCAACTGGATGTACACCGGTATGGGCGCACGTCTGGAGTGGGCACTGCTGAACTACTTCATTGACTGCCATATTGCTGACGGTTACGATTTTATTCTGCCTCCTCATATGCTGGAGTATCAGTGTGGTGAAACTGCCGGTCAGTTCCCCAAGTTTGCAGACGAAGTCTACAAGATCGCCAACCCCACTGATGACCGCATCCACTATATGCTGCCCACCGCTGAGGCTGCATTGTGCAGCATCTACCGTGATGAGATCCTCACCGAGGCTGACCTGCCCAAGAAACTGTTTGCCTACACTCCTTGCTTCCGCCGTGAGGCCGGTTCTCACCGTGCCGACGAGCGTGGTATGGTTCGTGGTCACCAGTTCAACAAGGTGGAGATGTTCCAGTTCTGCAAGCCTGAGGATTCCGACGCAGCTTTTGAAGAGCTGGTCACCAAGGCCGAAAAGCTGGTGGAGGGTCTGGGCTTCCACTTCCGTACCGTGAAGCTGGCCGCCGGCGACTGTTCCGCATCTATGGCAAGAACCTACGATATTGAGATCCTGATCCCCTCTATGGATGGTTACAAGGAAGTCTCCTCCGTTTCCAATGCCCGTGACTATCAGGCTCGCCGTGGCAACATTCGTTTCCGCCGTGAAGAGACCGGCAAGCCCGAGTTCCTGCACACACTGAACGGCTCCGGCCTGGCAACCTCCCGTATCTTCCCCGCACTGGTGGAGCAGAACCAGAGAGCTGACGGTTCTGTTGTGGTGCCCGAGTGCCTGCGCAAGTATCTGGGCGGCATCGAGGTCATTGAAAAGAAATAAGGGCACAAAAGGCCCCCTTGTGCAAAGGGGGCTGGCTGCGCAGCAGACTGGGGGATTGTCACAATCCCTCCGTCACGGCTTATGCCGTGCCACCTCCCTTTACACAAGGGAGGCTTTGCCTCTTATAAAACGCACTTTCTAATATTATGTAAACCAAGAAAGGAACGTGAACTATGGAAAAGAAGATCAAAAAGCCCTCCTGGTGGGATGAGTTCAAGACATTTGCCATCAAGGGCAACGCAATGGCACTGGCTGTTGGTACTATCATCGGCGGTGCATTCTCTACCATCACCAAGAGCCTGACAGACGATGTGATTATGCCCATCGTTTCCATTTTCCTGGGCGGCATCGATTTCAGCGAGCTGAAGATCGTCCTGCCCCGGCTGTGGGGCGAGGCAAAGCTGGACGAGGCCGGCAACGAGATCCTCAACACCCTGAACTGGGGCAATTTCCTGTCCGCCATCATCAACTTCTTCATCCTGGCAATGGTTGTATTCTTCCTGGTAAGGGGCTTGAATAAGCTGGCTGATCTGGGCAAAAAGAAGGAAGCAGAAGAAGCTGCCGCTGAGCCTCCCGCACCTCCCGCTCCCTCTGCTGAGGAAGTACTGCTGACCGAGATCCGTGATCTGCTGAAGGAGAAGAATTCCTGATGAAACGGCTGCTTTCCGGCTTGCTGGTGCTGATGACAGTGATGCTGTGTGGCTGCAACGGTGCATTGCCGGATCAAACGGTGATCTGCAGTGATTTGACCATTACCCTCCCCGGTTATTTTATGGATCTGAGTGATGAGGAATTTGCCCGGGAGTTTGAGATGGTCTATGGGTTTCAGGACGAGGCGGTTTTTGTGCTGAAGGAACCGGCAGCGGAACTGACACCCTACTATCCGGAAATCGATACCGAGGAATATGCCCATTTGGCGGTGGAGTCCTATGGACTTGACAGCACTGTGGAGATCGTGGATTCCATTCCTACCTTTACTTACAGTGCCCAGGCACAGGATATGGGATTTACATATATGGTAGGTGTTTTTCAGTCGGAAACAGATTTTTGGATGGTACAGTGCTACTGCAACACCGAAGATTACGCCGAAAAGCAGTCTCAGATGTGGGATTGCATCAAATCCGTAAGGATCGGTTAAACCCGACGCCCGGGAGGTTATGTAAACCTTCTGGGCGCTTCTGTCCGGCAAATTCCGATTGTAAACAGAGCGATAGGTTGGAAGCTGCAGCTAACTATATCATAAAAAGCGCCCCTCCCGGATGGGAGGGGCGCTTACTGTTTTAGGAATGATCCTTAGAACAGGATCTTCAGTGCGCCGGTGGGGCAAGCCTCCGCACACTTGTGGCAGTCCTTACAGACATTGATCTTTTCGCTGTCCCGGAACTCGGGCTTAATGACGGTGCCGAAGCCACGGCCAACAAGACCCAGCAGGCCCTGCTGTGCAACTTCTTCACACACCCGGACACACAGGCCGCACAGGATGCACTTGCCTTCGTTGCGCTCGATGACCACCAGCTTCTTCTCGCTGCCGGACTGACGCTTGTCACCGGCGAAGCGCTCGGGATGGATCTCGTAGCGGTTGGCGTGCTTAATCAGGGAGCAGCTATAGTAATCGTGGCAGCCGCACTCCAGGCAACGGCTTGCCTCAGCACGAGCCTGCTCTTCACTGAAGCCCAGATTCATCTCATTGAAGTCCTTGATACGGACATCAGCAGCCTTATGAGGCATCTGTGCCCGCTGCTTCTTCTCGTACTCCACGAACATTTCGGGATTCACAACACGCTCAGAGAAGTAGGGCTTACGGTAGGGAACCTCAGTGCCCTTCAGGTAGGAATCGATGACGGAAGCTGCCTTGTTGGCCTCGCCGATGGCGGCGATTGCGATGCCTGCGCCACGGTTGGTAGCATCACCCACAGCAAAGACATCGGGCAGGTTGGTGCGGAAGGTCTCCTCGTCAGCGGCGATGATGCCCTTCTTGTTCAGCTCCAGAGCCTCGAAGCCCTTGGGCAGGACCTTCTGGCCGATAGCGGAGATGAAGGAGTCAATCTCCAGGGTCTCAAACTCGCCTTCAACAGCTACGGGGCTGCGACGGCCGGAAGCATCGGGCTCGCCCAGCTCCATGACCTGCAGCTTGACAGCCTTGACCTTGCCGTCCTCGCCCAGGATCTCAGCGGGGTTACGCAGGAAGCGGAAGGTAACGCCCTCTTCCATAGCCTCTTCGATCTCGATCTTCTCAGCGGGCATTTCGTCCAGCGTACGGCGGTAGACGATGGAAACTTCCTTAGCGCCCAGACGGACAGCGCTGCGGCAGGCGTCCATAGCGGTGTTACCGCCACCCATAACAACGACCTTCTCGCCGATGTTGGGGCGGTTGCCCAGAGCGATCTCCCGGAGCAGGTGGATACCACCCCAAACGCCCTCCAGCTCCTCGCCGGGGCAGCGTGCGCTCATGGAAGTCCAGGCACCGATGGCAACCACGGTTGCGTCGTGGGCCTTGCGGATCTCTTCGAAGGTAGCATCCACGCCGATCTTGAAGTTTGCCTTCATCTGCACGCCCATGTCGGCGATGAGGGCGATCTCCTGATCCAGAACTGCCTTGGGCAGACGGTACTCGGGGATGCCGTAACGGAGCATACCGCCCAGCTTGGGCATTGCTTCGTAAATGGTAACAGCATGGCCGGCACGGCGCAGGAAGTAAGCCGCGGTCAGACCGGCGGGGCCGCCGCCGATGATGCCGACGCTCTTGCCGGTATCGGGGGCAATGTCAGCGACAAAGGGATTGCCGGAGGCCAGATCCTTGTCAGCTGCGAATGCCTTCAAAAATGCGATGGAGATGGGCTCTTCCACCATCTTACGGCGGCAGGCGCTCTCACAGGGGTGAGGGCAGACACGGCCGATGGAAGCAGGCAGAGGCAGCTTCTCCTTGATGGTCTCCACAGCACCCTTGTAATCGCCCAGAGCGATCTGCTTCACATACAGCTGGCAGTCGGTGTTGGCGGGGCAGTTGAGCATACAAGGACCACGGCAGTCGCCGTCGTGGTCACTCATCAGCAGTTCCAGAGCGATCTTACGGGCCTGAACAACACGGGGGCTTTCGGTATTGATGTCCATACCGTCAGCAGCCAGGGTGGAGCAGGAACGCATCAGCTTGGGCATATTCTTGCCCTCGACGACACAGATACCGCAAGCGCCGTAGTGCTTAACATTTTCATTGTGGCACAAAGTTGGAATGTCGATGCCGTTGGCCTCGGCCACCTGCAGGATGGTCTGACCCTTCTGACCCACGCACTCCTTGCCATTGATAATCAGCTTAATTTCACTCATTTTCGGGCCCTCCTTATTCCACAACTACTGCACCCTTACGGCAGGAATGGATACACTGACCGCAGCGGATACAGACATCGGAATTGATACTGAAGGTCTTCTTCAGCTCACCGGTGATAGCGCCCACGGGGCACTTCTTGGCACACAGGGAGCAGCCGATACACTTCTCGGGATCGATGGAGTAGGTCAGCAGTGCGGGGCACTCCTTAGCGGGGCACTTCTTCTCATTGATGTGTGCCTCGTACTCGTTACGGAAGTAACGGATGGTGGTAAGTACGGGGTTGGGAGCAGTCTGACCCAGACCGCACAGTGCGCCGTCCTTAATGGAGGTGCACAGCTCTTCCAGCAGCTCGATGTCGCCTTCCTTGC
>JAFSFK010000151.1 GCA_017435245.1 Oscillospiraceae bacterium
CTCAAATCAAGTTTTGAATAATTTGTCTAGCAAATTTACTCAAGAATTTTCGTTGGCTTAATTATCAATTAAAACCTTATTTTTGTCCAAGGTGATAAAAGTCATCTTTACGTTATTCAATTTACAAGGTACAGCTCTTCGTCACCGGGCGGCGACTTTGATATCTTAGCACACTCACCTCCATTTGTCAAGAACTTTTTTCTCGGTTTTTCGAGGAATTTTCACGCTCCATTTTGAGCCGAATTCTTCGGTTTTCCCGCCAGTTCTACCCAAACTTCATCGGTTTGCTATGCCATTTGTTTGCCGCTCTCTCAAGCGCTTGGATATACTATCATACCCCATCCCATTTGTCAACACCTTTTTTCAAGATTTTTTGACTTTTTTGATTTTGGTCAAAAACGGGATCAAAACCCACAAAAACGTGCTCATAAGGGCCAAAAATGTTGCAGACAGTTGCACTTTCAAGATGATGGTCCCCGTCGCTGTCCACAGCAGAAGGACACGTGCTCTCTGCGCTCTGATTCCGGCGTTTTGCGCAATGCCCGCTGCGCTTTCGAGGATATAGACCGCCAGTGCATAAGCGCCCAATGTTACCCCCGCTGCGACGATCGGCTCCATATGGCCCAGTGCCCGTGCCGTCTGGAAAAAGGGGTCCGGGACCGATGCGGCTGTATACGGAGAAATCGTCCCCTGGACCAGCAGGGCCGGGAGCACCGCCAGCACGCCGGCGCTTAACGCACCGCCCCTTCCCCCTTTGCCAGCGGCGGGCAGGTTGGGCAGAAGCAGGGCAAGGGTCAGGCTCCAGGGCCACGCCCCCGGGATCGGGCGCAGCCAGGCCGGTTCTATTTTTGCTGCACCGGAAATAGCTGCGGGGATGGCCAGGAGTCCGATACACAGCGCCAGCACGGCCCCGATCCTGGGAGCAGCCATGCTGTCGGTAAGGGCCGCCAGGGCCAGGATGGTCAGCGGGACCACCAGATCATTGTCCGAGGGCCAGTAGGCAGCGCTGCCCGACAGGAGTGCTCCCGCCACGGCGCCGAGCCAGAGCACCTGGACCACCGCCAGTGGCCTGGACAGTCCTGTCCATTCTTTTGGAAGCAGCGTCAATGGCAGCACTGCGGCAGAGGCCAGCAGGGCCGTCAGCCATCCTTCACCGGAGAAATGTGCCAGGGGCGCAGAGAGGGCGGCAAGGAGCCAGAGGGTGTGTTGCTTTGTTTTCATGTTGGCTCCTTTCATGTTGGACGCTCCGGGTGATGCTTCTGATTCAGCCTGGATCAATGCTGAAGCTTGTGCCCTCGAACTATATCGATTTTCGCCTTCGGCGGTCGGAACGCCGAGGACGGCGTTCCCTACGCCTTAGTTTATGACTTGCTCCTGGTACCCGAACGCTCTAATTTGAGCCAGGGTCGTTTTGGGGGTGTGGATGGCGAGGTAGTCCGATACGGTTTCCAGGTCCGGTGGGGTGTCAGAAATGACGAGCTTACAGGTGGGGCGGAAGATTTTGTAGAATTCTGCCGTGACGGGGATCTCCGGGGACAGAATGAGGAATTCCGCCGTGTCCAGGAATATCTCTCCATCGGCTTTGGCTTTCATATCCCCATAGGCATCCGAAACGGTAGGGCCGGAGCCGGAATCGCCGGTGTCGGTTTCGATGGTAAGCAGTTCCGCTTCCCCATAGAGATAGACCGCCCGGACCGGCTTCAGCCTGGTGATATCCTTCGCCGGGTGGGGCAGCCGGGACAGGATGCCGATGGCGGCGAGAAGTGCCGCCGGGTACAGCC
Organism: Oscillospiraceae bacterium; assembly: GCA_017435245.1. Classification (GTDB taxonomy): domain Bacteria; phylum Bacillota; class Clostridia; order Oscillospirales; family Oscillospiraceae; genus Faecousia. The sequence goes on from JAFSFK010000151.1 coordinate 1,782, forward strand.
ATTTTCTCACGGCTCCTCCCTCCCCGCCCGATGGCGCAGCAGCTCTTTTGCGCTGCCGTCAGAAAAGGGCATCAGGTAGGGCACATCCAGGCTGGTCAGCCCTGCCAGATGGATGAGCAGGACCAGGAAGCCCACGGTCACGCCGAACAGTCCAGCGAAGGCACCCGCTATGGCGAAGCCGAACCGGAACAGCCGGGCCGCCTGGGCGAAATCCCGGCTGGGCAGGGCAAAGCCGCAGATCCCCGCCAGGCTCACGGCGATCAGCGCCGATGGGGAGATCAGGCTGGCCTCCACCGCCGCCGTGCCCACCACGATGCCGCCGATGATGGATACCGACTGGCCCACGCTCTGGGGCAGGTGGATGCCCGCCTCCTGCAGCAGCTCAAAGGCCAGCAGCAGAGCCAGCACCTCCACCGCCGTGGAGAAGGGTACCGACTGCTTGCTCTCGATGATGGCCTTCAGCAGTTCCAGCGGGATCATCTGCTGATGGAAGGAGGCCAGGGCGATATAGACCGCCGGGAGCAGCAGGCTCAGAAGCAGGGCCCCATAGCGCAGGACCCGGATGAAGGAGGCGGACACATAGTCCATCCCCTCGTCCTCGGGGGAGGTCATCAGATAGCCCAGGTCCACGGGCAGCAGATACCCCTGGGGCAGCCCATCCACCAGCAGTCCCACCCGGCCCGACAGCAGACCCTGGGCGAATTTGTCGGTGCGCTCGGTATATTGCAGCAGCGGAAAGGGCGTACGGCGGCTTCCCGTCACCTGCTCCTCCACATCGGCGGGGGTCAGCAGACTCTCCGTGTCCAGAGAATCCAGCCGATTTTGCAGCCGGGATACCAATTCCGGATTTGTGACCCCATCGATCCAGACCACTGCCAAATTGGTCCGGGTCATGGTCCCCGCCGTGGTCTGGGTGAAGCGCAGGGCTGTGCTCCGCAGGTGGCGGCGGAGCATGCTGGTGTTGGACCGGATATTCTCCGTGAAGGCATCCTTGGGGCCCTTGATGGTGTTCTCCACCGTGGGCGGCGAAATGCCCCGCTTTTCCGGGGATTTGACCTCGAAGGCCACGGCCCCGGCTCCCGGGAACAGGATCACCAGAAAGCCGTTGACCAGCTTCGCCGCCACCGTCTGCAAATCGGCGCAGGGGTCCGCCACATTATTGTATATGGTCCCGTCCAGTGCCGCCGCATACAGCGACTCCATGGTTCCCTCGGGAAGCCGGGACAGGGGCTTGAGGATATTGTCCGAGGCCGTGACCGAGGCGATGAGGCCGTCGATCATGTAGGCATAGACGGTTTGGCCGCCGCAGCTGAGCTTCCGGGTAATGAAATCCCCGGTGGAGCCAAACAGGGCACAGATAGATTCGTGGGTCAATTCACTCACCTCTTTGGGGAGGATGCCCAGGTAAGGGAGGGATTATTCAGGAATTACAAAATACAAGTTACAAATTACGAATCGTGTTAGTCAAAAAATGTGGACCTGCTTGAAAAAGCACGTTAACTTGCACAAATGGCGGTCAGATACGCACCAAATCCCCTCCCCCGGGGGGAGGGTGGCCCCGAAGGGGTCGGGAGAGGAATGCGGGCGGAAACCTGAAATGCAGTACAACATATCAGACTTTTGGAAAGGTTGGATGTGGAATACAACGTTGCAGTAAGTCTGTACGTTTCAGATGATCGAACGTTACCGCCCGAATTCCCCTTCAGTCAGAAAATCGGTTCCGAAGAGCCGATTTTCTGACAGCTAGGAATTGTGGTGTGATTGCCCCCGGCAATCATTGGATTTTTGATTCGCTGCGCGGAGCACCACCCCCGGGGGAAGCGATTGGGGCTGTGCCCCGGTCATTTTCACGGA
>JAFSFK010000015.1 GCA_017435245.1 Oscillospiraceae bacterium
AGAGTTGCGTTCCTTTTAACAAAATGGAAACAGAAGGCTTTGCAACGCAGGAACGATCCCGAGCGTAGTTTTGTCGATGATTGCCGCACAGTGCACGAATTGCCTGCCGGGGCACCCCGGCCGATAAACTGGAATTTATTTACCTTGGATATTTGTGTGGATTTTTTGACAAATACACTTTATAATAGAATTGTTATCAACGAAAAATGGAGGAGTTCCTATGAAGCTCAACAACAAACGCACCATTTTGGTGGGCTTTGCCTTCTTTTTGATCTGCGCTTTCTGGCAGATCTATGATGTTACCATCGCAATGACCCTGACCAGCAAGTTCGGTCTGAGCCAGACCGCCTCCGGTGTGGTGATGGCTCTGGACAATATTCTTGCCCTGTTTATGCTGCCTCTGTTCGGCGGAATTTCTGACCGGCATAAGAGCAAGTACGGACGCCGTACCCCCTTTGTCCGTACCGGCACCATTCTGGCAGTCGTCTTTTTGATGCTGCTGTCTGTGGCCGACAATGCCCAGCTGGCGAATATCGACCGTTATACCAAGGTGAATGACCCTGCCACCATGGAGCTGATCTATGACGAGCAGAAGGACAACACCTTGGTCACCCCCGAGGGTGTGGAATATAAGCTGGCAGACCTGTATACCCGGGAGGAATTTGCTCAGCTGACCACGGATTCCAAGGCAACAGAAACCAACAGCTTTGGCCGTGAGGTGGAAGTGAACCTTTACACCCGGTATGTGGTGCCTGCCCGGCAGGCCTGTGCCGCATCGGTGACTGCCGAAAGCCCCGGTGTCCTGATCGTATTTTTGGCGATCCTTCTTTTGCTGCTGATCTCCATGGCTACCTTCCGTACCCCTGCCGTGGCGCTGATGCCCGATGTGACGCTGAAGCCTCTGCGCTCCAAGGCCAACGCCATCATCAACCTCATGGGCAATGCCGGCGGTATCATTGTACTGGGCATCGGCTCTTTGCTGGCGATCTCTAAGGTACGCAACGCCTATATGAGCTATACCGGTGTGTATGCCATCGTTGGCGGAATTATGCTGACTGCTCTGGTAATTTTCCTGCTGACCGTCAAGGAGCCCGCTTGGGCTGCTGAGATGAACAGGCAAAGCATCCAGCTGGGGCTTGACAAGGAAGAGACCGCCGAGCCCGGCTCCAAGAAAAAGCTGGACAAAGCCCAACTGCGAAGCCTCATTTTCCTGCTGGCGTCCATCGTTTTGTGGTTCTTCGGCTATAATGCCGTTACCTCCAAGTATACCGTCTATGCCCAGAACGTGCTGGACAAGGACGCCACCACCACCCTGCTGCTTGCCAATATTGCCGCCATTATCGCCTACCTGCCCGTGGGTATGGTGGCATCCAAGATCGGCAGAAAGAAAACCATCATGGCAGGCATCGTGATGCTCTTTACCGCTTTCTTCGTTGGCTGCTTCATGACTGCCTCCAGCCCCTCCTGGCTGATGAGCTGTATGTTCTGCTTGGCAGGTGTTGCCTGGGCTACCATCAACGTCAACTCCTTCCCCATGGTAGTAGAGATGTGCACCGGTGCCGATGTGGGCAAATACACCGGCTTCTACTACACCGCTTCCATGGCGGCCCAGTCCCTGACCCCCACCATTTCCGGCATCTTTATGGACCGGGTGGCGATGACCAGCCTGTTCCCCTACGCATCCATCTTTGTGGGACTTGCCTTCTTTACCATGATGTTTGTGAAGCACGGTGACAGCAAGGTGGAAGCAAAGAAGGGTCTGGAAGCCTTTGATACCGATGATTAAGGAGATCCCAATGCTGATTGCTTGTATTATCTTAGCCCTTATCGTCCTTGTGTATCTATATTCCCTTTCCGGCAGGACTGGGCGTCCGGAGCTGAAAAAGCTGCAAGGTTTTGCTTATGCCCACCGGGGACTCCACGGTGATGGCCGTCCGGAAAACTCCATGGCAGCCTTCCGGGCTGCCCGGGATGCCGGCTACGGCATCGAATTGGATGTCCATTTGCTTGCCGACGGGAATCTGGCGGTGATCCACGATTCCTCTTTAAAACGAACCACCGGACAGGAGGGAAAGGTGGAGGATCTGAAAACAGAGGATCTGCCCAATTACTTTTTGGAAGGTACTGCCGAGACCATACCCACCTTTTCTCAGGTTTTGGAGCTGTATCAGGGGAAAGCACCCTTGGTGGTGGAGCTGAAATGTGTAGATAACAACTATGCTGCGCTTTGCGAAAAAACCTGTCAGATGCTGGAGAACTACCAAGGGGTCTACTGTCTGGAATCCTTTGACCCCAGATGTGTGCTGTGGCTGAAGAAGCACCGTCCGGAGCTGATCCGGGGTCAATTGTCAGAAAACTTTATGAAGGTGAAAAGCTCCGTTCCCGGGATCTTGCGGTTTCTGCTGACCTATCAGATGTTGAATTTCATTACCCGGCCGGATTTTTCCGCCTACAAATACGCCGACCGAAAGAACCTCAGCAACTTTCTGGTGCGTAAGCTCTGGGGCATCCAGGGTGTCAGCTGGACCCTCAAGACCCAGGCAGAGTATGATACTGCCGTATCCGAGGGCTACCTGCCCATCTTTGAAAGCTTTACTCCGTAAATTCCGATTTATCGAGCAGTTTGTTATCGCACCAAAGGCTTCCCCTTGAGGGGAAGGCTTGGATCGTGCGTTTTTTGAACATCTCGATAAACTGGAATTTGAAAGGGAATTTCTTCTGCTTGCATTGTCGCCGTCCGTCTGGTACAATGAACCTATACTGAAAAAGAAAGGATGACCGTTATGAAACGCATTACCGCTTTGCTATTGGCATTATGCCTGCTCCTGTGCGCCTGCGGCAGTCAACCCGAGGAGACCCAGCCTGTTACCGAAGCTCCCACTGAAGCGCCTACCGAGATCGTTACCGAAGCACCTACCGAAGCTCCCACAGAACCCGCCACCGAAGCACCAGCCGTCATCCGTCATCCCCTCACCGGCGAAGTGCTGGAAAGCGTATTTACCGGTCGTCCCACCGCACTTGTTATCAACAATATCAGCGTAGCTATGCCCCAGTCCGGCATCAGCGGCGCAGATATGCTCTATGAGATCGAGACCGAATCCGGCATCACCAGATGCCTTGCCATCTTTACCGATTTCGAGGGCATCGGTGCCATTGGACCCATCCGCAGTGCCCGTACTTATTTCAACAATATTGCCACCTCCTATAATGCTCCCTTGTTCCATTGCGGCGGCAGTCCTATGGCAAAGGCGGCTCAGTATGATGCCTCCGGTGCGACCCTGAATAACTGGGTCCACGTGGACCAGATGGCCAATACCCAGTATTTCTACCGGGATCAGGTTCGCTTCAACAGCGGCTACGCCTGGGAGCATACCCTGTACACCACTGCCGAAAATGTGCTGCAGTGTCTGGCAGATAAGGAGTTGAACACCGTTAACGAAGCCGGCACCGATTACGGCTTTAGCTTCTCCGAGGAGCCTGAGATCAGCGGCAATGCCGCAAACAAGGTGGTCATGAGCTTCCTTGGCGGTAAGAAAACGGAATTCACCTACAACGCCGAAGCCGGTCTGTACGATGCCGACCAGTACGGTAAGGACTGGCTCGATGCACCTGCTGAAAAGACCCTGCAGTTCCGGAACATTCTGGCCCTGTACGCACCGCAGCAGAAGATCTCCGACGGATGGGACACCCGTTCCTTCTATGAGTTGGTAGGCAGCGGCACCGGTTATTTTGCCTGTGACGGGAAGATCGTTAAGATCAACTGGCACCGTGAGGACCTGTACGGACCTTTCTCCTACACTCTGGAGGACGGAACCCCGCTGACTCTGGGCGTGGGCAAGACCTATGTGGGCATCGCCTCTGACCGCTGCGACATTGATTACGAATAAAGCTGCATAATTTACCTGTCATTGCGAACCAGCACGCACGCTGGTTCGCAATGACATTTTTCTTGCTTTTACGCCTTTTGTGCAGCTTTCTGGGGATTTTTTGCCCTTTACAATCAGGCTGTTTTGCGGTAGAATAAGGACACTATCCGGCAAGGGAGGCAAGACGATGTTCCGTGATGCATCGGAAGAACTGGAACGGCTGCAGGCTGAGCTTTTAGCCGAAGACGAGCCGGTGGAGCTTCCCCCCGAGGAACCGCCGGAGGAAACGCTTTTTTTTGAGGAATACGAGGACACCCGTCCTGCCCAGGGTCCGGCTGTCTATCAGAATTATTCCAACGATTACGGCAAGAATCTGCGCAATTACGCCAGCGGTTATCGGGCCTACAATTCCGACACCACCGACGAAGATCTGGAAGAATACAGCGAAGCTGTCCGTGAGGGCAATACCTCCCGGGGCAGCTGTCTGCTTGCAGTGATCGCCGTGATCCTTGCATTGGCCATTTTGGGTGTGGTGGCATATGGCTTCCTTTACACCCGGGGGTATATCGGATGAAGCCGGTAGGAAGATTCGCCCCCACCCCCTCCGGGCGGATGCACTTGGGAAATGTCTTTGCTGCCCTCATTGCCTGGCTTTCGGTACGCAGCCGGGACGGCAGTCTGGTGCTGCGGATGGAGGACTTGGACACCCAGCGCACCAGCGATGAATTCGCCCAGGTGCTGCGGGAAGATCTTTTATGGCTGGGCCTCGACTGGGATGTGGAAACCCAGCCCCAAAGTCAGCGCAGCCATATATATGAAACATATTTTGATGTTTTAAAAGAAAAAGAGCTTTTATATCCCTGCTACTGCACCCGCAGTCAGCTCCACAGCGTCAACGCCCCCCATCTGTCTGATGGAACGTATGTCTATCCCGGCACCTGCCGAAGCCTGACATCGGAGCAACGGGCAGCTTTTAATCGACTGCCTTCCTGGCGGGTAAAAGTACCGGACAAGCTGTGGACGGTGGAGGATCTGTGCCAAGGCACGTATACAGAGGATCTTGCCACGGACTGCGGCGATTTTGTGGTCCGCCGGGCAGACGGGGTGTTCGTTTACCAGCTGGCGGTGACTGTGGATGACGGCGAAGCCGGGGTCACAGAAGTGGTCAGAGGCACAGATCTGCTGAGCTCTTCACCCCGGCAGATGTATTTGCAGGAGCTGTTCGGATTTCCCCATCCTGCGTATGGCCATGTGCCGCTGCTCTTAGCTCCTGACGGTCGGCGGCTGAGCAAACGTGACAAGGATCTGGATCTGGGCGTGCTGCGGCAGCGCCTGGCTGCCGAGAAGCTCATCGGCTCTCTTGCCTGCACCGCAGGGCTTATAGAAAAGCCGGAAAAGATATCTGCCCGGGAGCTGGCAACTGTTTTTTCCTGGGACAAGCTGAAAAAAGACAATATTTATTTGGATAACCAAATACTTTAAGGAGTGTATCATTATGAAAAAACCTGTTCTTGTAGTTATGGCGGCCGGTATGGGCAGCCGTTACGGCGGCTTGAAGCAGATCGACCCCGTGGGCAGCCAGGGCGAAGCCATTCTGGACTTCTCTCTGTTCGATGCCCATGAGGCAGGCTTTGAGACTGCGGTCATCATCATCAAGGAAGCCATCCGTGAGGACTTCATGGCTACCGTTGGCAAGCGCCTGGAGAAGTGCCCCATGGAGATCCGCTACGCCTATCAGGAGATGGACAAGATGATCCCCGCCGGCTACACCGTTCCCGAGGGCCGTACCAAGCCTCTGGGCACCAGCCATGCTGTGCTGTGCGCCTACAATGAGATCGACGGCGCTCCCTTTGCTGTCCTCAATGCCGATGACTACTACGGCAAGGATGCCTTCAAGGTGATCTACGATTATCTGTGCAATGCCCAGGACGGCGACAAGAACGACTACTGCATGGTAGGCTATCTGCTGGGCAATACCGTTACCGATCACGGCAGCGTGGCCCGTGGTGTCTGCCAGGCAGACGAAAACGGCAACCTGGCCGATATCGTGGAGCGGCTGAAGATCGAAAAGTATGAAGGCGGCATCCACTTCACCGAGGATGACGGTGCCACCTGGACCGATGTGGCAGCCGATACCATCGTTTCCATGAATATGTGGGGCTTTACCCCCAGCTTCCTGGAGGAGCTGAAGAAGCAGTTCCCCGAGTTTATGGAAAAGCAGATCCCCGCCAATCCCCCCAAGGCAGAGTTCCTGCTGCCCCGGAGCGTGGATGCCATGATTAAGGAAGGCATCTGCACCGTTAAGATCCTGAAGTCTGCCGACCGCTGGTACGGTGTTACCTACGCCGCCGATAAGCCCATGGTGGTGGCAGCTCTGAAGGCTCTGACCGACGAGGGCAAGTACCCCGACGGCCTGTGGAAGTAAGCTGAATATAAAAAAGCACCGCTTAGGCGGTGCTTTTTTACATGACAAATTAGCCTATGCGTAGATATTTGATATAAGATATTAGATATTAGATATAAGTAAAAGTGTCGGCGTTGCCGACTTATTTAAATATATTCCCATAGGGAATACCACCTATCTCATATCTTATATCTCGTATCTTATATCTTAAATGTCAGACCGATAAATCAGCAATTGAAAGATTACTCTTCATAAACAGCACCGGCGGACAGGGAGATAATGGCTTCCGCTAAGATTTCCGTTGCCCGGAGCGCCTCGGCCCGGGTATTTCCCGCAGCTCCCACCTCAATAAGCAGCGCTCCGGCGGATAGATCTTGATTGAATCGGGAGCCACGCAGGCTGATGGGTCGGCAGATCCCTGGACACAACTGCTCCAACCGGGCGTGGAGCTTCACCGCCAAGGCCATATTCTCCTGCCAGTTTTCATTCCACACTCCCACCACCAGCATCACCTTAGCTGCAGCACCGGAATCCGTGTCCACGGTATAGCCGATCTGGTTACCCAGAGAATCCACCATGGCATCCCGGTGCAGATCCAAAATCAGTTCGATGTCAGCATCCTCCTGTAAACAGGTCTGTGCCGTTTTCCGGGAGTTTTCATAGGAACCATTATAGGAAGGATAATCGTGGAGTGTCGTGTCGTGATGTACCCGCAGCTCCGTCCCGCTCAAAAGCTTTGCCAGATAGCTTCCCACTGAGAGCATATTGTATTTTTCATCCAATGTGCGGTAATCAGAAGATTCCATATAGCCTTCGGTATTCCGGTAGCTTTCCGTGGCGTGGGTGTGCAGGATCAAAATCCCAGGATCTTTCCAGTCTAGGGGTTGTGCCAGCAGCGCCGCCACATCCACTTCGTGACCGGAATAACTGTTGCACGCAATCAAATCGGCATCTGCCGGAGTAAAAACCCAGGGCTTTTTTTGTGGGTTTTCTGTGGGAAGCGGTTGCGTTTCTTCCGGCAGGGGCTGCTGTGGCGTATCTGCAAGCCGCACCACCCGGCCGGTCTGCAAAAACAGCAGCGCCGTGGCGATATCCGAGGTATCCAGCTTTTGTGCCGCCGTTCCCAATGGACCGCTTAAAAGCCGCAGGATCACCGCTCCCAGCAATACAGCAGTACAGATTTGTAAGATCCTGCGGTCATTATCCATAGTGCGCCTTCCTTTGCATAAGAATATTCAAAGGGTGCGTTTTGCAACGCACCCTTCTGTCTTTATTGGGGTTTTTTCCACTTGGGACGGTCCTTCAGATCCTCCCGCAATTTCTTAAAAAATTCCGTTAACAGCGCTTGACTTTCTGCCTCCCGGATCCCTTTCTCCACCTGGGGATGGTGGTTAAAATCCATAGCAAACAAGTCACATACTGAACCGCAGGCACCGCACTTAGCATCTGCTGCGCCAAATACTACACGGGGGATCCGGGCATTGATAATGGCACCTGCACACATAGGACAAGGCTCCAGCGTCACATACAGGGTACACTCCCAAAGCCGCCAGCCCCCTAAGTTCTTGCAGGCGTCAGCAATGGCCTCAATCTCTGCGTGCCCCAGCGCTGTTTTTTCTGTTTCCCGGCGGTTGCGACCACGGCCTACGATTTCTCCCTTTCGCACGATGACACAGCCCACCGGCACCTCACCCTCGGCATAGGCCTGTCTTGCCAGCTCCAGCGCCGCATCCATAAATTGAAGATCCTCCACGCACCATCCCTCCTTTTCCTTATCATATCCAAAGAAAAGAAGTCCGTCAAGAAAATTCCGATTTATCGAGCAGTTATATGCTGCGTACAAATGATTTCGCCGTAGGCGACACGGTGAGGCGCTGAGTTGATTGCTCCCGCAATCAAAGCCGCCCTCCCCGTGTCCTGTTGCGGTGCCCTGTGTGCGCCTTGGCTAGAGCCGGCGTTGCACACAGACCGCTGCCACTCGCTCAGGTCGCTTCTCC
>JAFSFK010000152.1 GCA_017435245.1 Oscillospiraceae bacterium
AACGGTACAGCCGCTCATATTGAGAGTCTGCTTTCTGGTGGTGCAGAACACACCGCCGTCGGTTGCTGCATCACAGTCAGTGATGGTGGTATCTGCGATGTTGAAGGTATTGCCTTCAGCGTTGACATAGATCACGCCGCCGTTCAGAGCATCAAAGCTCTTGATGGTACAACCCTTGATATTGATACCGTCGGTCAGCTTAGTACCCACAGACATTACACCGCCGTTGACAGTGGTGCCGCTGCAAGCAGAGCCGTCCAGGATAACATCGTACAGGTTGAATGCCTTAGGTGCGCCGTTATCGTCGCTCCAGAAGCCGGCGATCTTACCCTGGATGTTGCCCTTAACAGGCTTCAGAGTACCGCCGCCCTGGCAGTCCACGATGGTAAAGTCAGCACCGCCGGACAGACGGAACATTCTGGTGTTGGGACCGGTCAGAGTATGGCCGTGCAGGCAGATGGTAACCTTGAGATTACCAACACCGGTGACAGGGGAAGTTGCACGGTCAGGATCGTGCTCGGTGGTGACCAGACCGGACAGAGTAGCATCCTCGGTCAGGCAGAAGTAACCACCCTCGTACAGCTCTTCACGGTTACCGCTCCAAGCCTTCCACTCCACATCTGCGCCGGCATAGTGGGCAGATGCGTGGGTTTCATTAATAGAAACTTCCGGCATTTCGTTTTCATCCGGAGTTTCCACGGGTGTTTCTTCGGTTGCGTAGACGCTTGCTGCGTTCCAGGGCATCAGACCGATGACCATCACAAGAGCAACAGCTAAGCTAAGAACACGCTTTAACAAATTGTCCATATTGCGTTTGTTTCCTCCTTAAATTTTTCTTATTTCGGTACCCCTTTGAGGACTCTGCCTTTTTCTCCGCATCTCCATTACCGGTCACCACTCCGGCTTTGAAAACGCTTAGTCCATCAGAAATCGCTCAATTGGGCCCATTTATAAAAAGCCAACTAATACCTTCCAGCCATGCTTTCACAGGGTCAGGACCTACTCCCGCCGCAGTGAAAAAATCGCACCATATCCGGTATATGCAGCAAGAGCAAGACCTTACCCTGTGCGCACAGCCAGTCGGTATTTGTCGGATTCTTATCCTTCGGGAATCAGCACAAAAGGCAGCACAAGCAGCAACGCAGCATACCGCTTCATAGGCATTTCCACTCTTCCTTCTGATAAAAACCAACTTAGGGCATAGTTCTACTTATAGGAAGTAAATTTTACCACTAACTACAACAAATTGCAAGCGATTATTGGAAATTCATTTACATTTTTGGATTTTTCCTATTGCATACAACTGTCCGCCAAGCTCCCAGCGCCTTGCCATCCACCTCTTACCAAACCGACAAATCGGAAGATATAGAAAAGCTCCGGCGGGTTCCTGCGGCAGCTGCTGCCCAAGGATTTTGACACCGGGGATCTGATCGTGGTGCTGCTGCTCCTTTTAATGGCCGGCGACTGCGAGGAAGACCGCAACAACGCTTTGCTTACTTTGGCACTGTATTTCCTGATGTAAAATGCGCTGCGACCACCGCAGTGTGACTTTCAAATTCCAGTTTATCGAGCAATTTATAACGTTGCTGCGCACCTAGGCTCCCTCTGATGAGGGAACTGTCAAAAAACTTTGATTTTTGGCAGAGGGAGAGAAAAAGTAGCAGTAGCAACGATTTCTCTCCCCCAGGCACGGCTACGCCGTGCCAGCCCCCTCGTCAGAGGGGGCCTTTGGATGCGGTACGCAACAGTTCGATAAACCGGAATTGGGCGCATAAAGCCGCCCGGGGATCTCCCCGGGCGGTTGGTGCTTATTATAGTATTATTTTGCAATGCCGTTTTTCACGGTGTATGTCTTACCGCCATAGGTAGCATAGCCGTTGTATCCCCAGTTGATGCTGCCCTTCTGGACATAGAACAGACCGCCGTTGGTATGCTTGACTAAGCCGGTATAACCCCAGCTGATACTGCCCTTCTGGACATAGAACCAACCGCCGTTGCTGTGCTGCACCAGGCCGGTAAAGCCCCAATTGATGCTGCCCTTCTTGATGTAGTACCAAACACCGTTGGTATGCAGAACCAAGCCGGTGAAGCCCCAGCTGATCCTGCCCTTCTGGATGTAGTACCAAGCGCCGTTGCTGTGCTGCACCAAACCGTTGAAGCCCCAGCTGATCTTGCCATTTTGTATGTAATACCATACTCCATCGGTATGCTGCACCAGACCGGCGAATGTACTCTGAACCCGGCTGCTCTTGACATAGTACCAGGTGCCGTCGTTGCTCTTGACAAGACCGTTGACGCCCCATTTGAGCCGACCCTTTTGGACATAATAGGTTGTACCATTATAGGTAGTCACGCCGGTGTAGCTCCAGTTGATGCTGCCCTTCTGGACATAGTACCATGCTCCGTCGCTGTGCTGCACCAGTCCGGTATAACTCCAGTTGATAATACCGTTTTCCACATAGTACCAAGCGCCATTGGTATGCTGTACAAGACCAGTATAATTCCAGTTGACAACACCGTATTCCACATAGTACCAAGCGCCATTGGTGTGCTGAACAAGACCGGTATAGTCAAAGGCTAGGATTCCATCCACATAGTATAGCCAATAACCATCCACTTCCTTAAGTCCATTGATGGTGTTATCATATGTAGCCCAATAGAGGTAATCCCCTCCTAAGTCGTACATCACATCCTCTGTCCAGGTTTTGTTATTTTTGGGAATAAACGCAACTACATCCTGCGCCTCCACTCCATACACCTTCGTAGTAATAATCAAGCCGTCGTTCTCAGGTGCATTTCCCTTGAAGATAATCTCAGTTAAAGCATTGCAATGGCTAAACACTTCGCTGCCCATATTTTTAACACTGCTAGGAATAATAATACTGATCAGATCGTCACAGCTCCAAAACGCACGTTTTCCAATATGAGTAACACTATTGGGAATCGACACATCTACCAAGCAATCGCAATCCATGAACGCTTGGTCTCCAATATGTGTAACACTAGCCGGAATATCTATTTTTTCCAACCAGATACAGTCTTGAAACATACTGTCTTCAATTTTGCGAATACCCTTTGACAGCTTTACACTGGTCAAATTACTGCATCCATAAAACAGGAGCACACCAACACTAGTAACACTATCGGGTATCGTCACACTGGTTAATCTTGTACAGCCATAGAATGCATAATTGTCAATACTTGTGACACTGTCGGGGATTGATACACTTGAGAGGTCAGTACACCCAGCGAACGCACTATTTCCAATGCTGGTAACACCGTCTTCAATCACAACCGTTGCGATTCTTAATTTATCGGAACTCCATGATGGGTGATCATTCCAAGACATCTCACCCGTTCCTGAGATGGTCAGGGTACATGTGTCATCCAGAGTCCAGGTGAGGTTATCACCGCAGGTACCGCTGGCGGCATACAGTACCGGGGTTGTCTCCTCCACGGATTCCGGGAGAGTGGGTTCTTCCACAGGAGCTTCCGTAGGTGCCTCGGTGGGTTCCTCTGTAGGTTCCTCTGTAGGTTCCTCTGTAGGCTCCTCGGTGGGTTCCTCAGTGGGTTCCTCAGTAGGTGCCTCGATAGGCTCCTCGGTGAGTTCCTCGGTGAGTTCCTCGGTGAGTTCCTCGGTGGGTGCCTCCGTAGGTTCCTCAATGGGTTCCTCATTGGGTTCCTCGGTAGGCACAGTTTCAACAGGTACGGTTTCTTCCTCCGTTGCAAGTACCTGCGCCGGGATATAGGAGGCAATCAGTATCAATGCCAACGCCAATGCAAAAATCCGTTTCATCGAACACATCATGATAGTTTTCTCCTTTCTGTTGATGGTTAAGGCCAAATGCTAACGATTGGATACTGGGGACCTTGGCTGCCTGTACCGGTTTCAAAAAGGCTACTGCCTCCAGACCGTGTTCTCCAACCGCAGTATGTACAAATGCGGTAACCGCTTCCATAATCCACTAAATTATGGGCTTTTTGTCCGATTGTCACCTGATAGGAAGCGCCACATCCGGTGCATACCATTATATCAAAGCCGGGCGACATACAGGTGGCCTCCACGCCGCTCTGTTTGACATAGTTATGGGGCAGCTGCGCATAGCTGCAGCTTTCCGAATAACCACACCGGCTGCAAATATAAGCTCCTTCACCGGCACTTGCGCAGGTAGCCGCTTTTAGAACGGTTTCCTGCAGATCGTGTACATTGTTTGTCTGCAGCACTTTGGTCACAAACAGTTTGCTGCAGTGACCGCAGATCGTATATTCTTCTCCTTCTTCCGTACAGTTGGGTTCCTTCACATAGGTCGGTCCGGCGGCAATATGGCCGGTTTTTTCTATGGGTTCCGTCTTTTGGTCGCCGCAGCCGACACATTGATGCAGCATCGTTCCCTGATGAGTGCAGGTGGATGGTTTTGTCACAACACCCTCATCATAAGAATGCTCTGCCATATCCACCAAAACCGTGTAGCTATGCCGGCAACGGCTGCACACCCGGGTCTGAATACCCGTTTGGGTGCAGGTTGGCTCTGTGGTGATCTGTCCTTGATACATATGGACACAGGACTTCGGGTTTGTAAGGAAGCACCCCGCCATGACCGCACACAGCAGCACACAGGCACATACGATCCAAAATGCAGGCTTTTTATAACGGAGCACGCCCTTGATCCTGGCTTTTACACTGATCTCGCCAAAGGCAATCGGACACACCATAATCATCCGGCGATGGACACTGCATACTGCCAGTGCCTCCGAATAGCCTATCTTTCCGTCAGGGTCCATCCCCACGATCACTTTTTCATCGCAAGCACGCTCAATATCCCGGCACAACAGGATATAAGCCAACCACAGTAACGGATTGAACCAGTAAACTGTCAACAACAAAAATCCAATGGGCTTCCACCAATGATCCCGGCGCTTTATATGGGCATTTTCGTGGGCGATCACATAATCCAGATGTTCTTCCGTCATCCCCGAAGGAACATAGATCCGGGGACGAAATATCCCCAACAAAAAGGGAGATTCCACATTGTCGCAGATATAGATATTGTCCCGGCAACGGATGGACACCCTTACCTGATACCATAGCCTAAAATAAGCCACTGCGCTATACAGTAGGATCGCTACCATACCTGTCACCCAAGCAATAGCTGCATAAAATATCACCTTTTCAATGATATTTTCTCCCATAGGTAAATATTGGGTGAACAGCGGATTGACTGTACTGTTTACCGCCGGAATACCGCTATAGATCGCTGGCGTTTCCGACACCGCCACATTCAGCGGAATCACCTCTGCACTGGGGATCAAGCTGATTGCGCTCTCTATGGTAAAGGGCATCACCAACCGCAGGCCAACGATCCCCCACAACAGACAGGCAATCCATCTGGGTCCCTTTTTAAGGAACAATCGAAGAAAAATCACCGCAAGCACCAACCAACTGGCTGCGATGCTCATATTCAGTAATTTCAGAAAAACCGCTGTCATAGATTTTCTTCCTCATATGATTCGATCATTGTTCTGATCTGTGTCAATTCTTCCGGTGTAGGAGACTTTCTTGTGGTAAATGCTGCGATAAATGCAGGCAAAGACCCATGAAAGTTTTCCTGAACAAACTGCTCACTTTGAATCGCAAAAAACTCATCTTTGGAAAGAACTACGCTGACCACACCATCCTTGGTGCAAAAAATCCCCCGATCACAAAGCTTTTTCAATACCGTATATGTGGTGGTGCGTTTCCAGTTCAGTTCCTTTTCGCAAAGGATCGTCAGTTCCTTTGTAGTCAACGGTGCATTTTCCCAAATAATATCCGAGAATCGGGCTTCCACTATTCCCAGCTTTATTTCCGCCATTGATATACTTCCTTTCACATTGTCTATTGGTAGTAGACTACCTTTAGTCTATCATCAATAGACAGTTTTGTCAATCACTTACCTTTCCTCTCGCTCCAATATTGATCATTTTCCAGCTAAGGTAAACCTGTTGCAAATTTACGAAAAATCTGATATAATGATTAAAATTATGCACAAAAGGAAGAACACATATGAACGAACTTACTTTTCAGGATCTGGGACTTTCCGATGCTATGCTGAAAGCATTGGAAAAGAAGGGCTACGGCTGGCCCACTACCATCCAGCAGCTGGCCATCCCGGAGTTTATGCAGTGGAAGGATGTCATTGCCAAAGCACCCACCGGCACCGGCAAGACCTTTGCCTTCGGCATTCCTATGATCGAGCACGTGGATCCTGCCTGCCCGGATGTACAGGGTCTGATCTTAGCCCCCACCCGGGAGCTTGCCATCCAGATCGGTGACGAGCTGCGGGGTCTGCTTACTTACTACCAGGGCATCCGTGTGGCTGTGCTGTATGGCGGCGCAGGCATCGTGGGTCAGGCCAAGCAGCTGGAAAAGAAGCCTCAGATCGTGGTCGCCACCCCCGGCAGACTGATGGATCACTACAACCGCAAGAACATCCGGCTGGACAAGATTCAGACCGTGGTTCTGGATGAGGCAGACCGGATGCTGGATATGGGTTTCTTTAAGGATGTGACCAAGATCATCGACAAGGTGAAAAACCGCAAGAATCTGGGTCTGTTCTCCGCCACCATCTCCCAGGAGGTTATGACCGTCTCCTGGATGTACCAGCGTGACGAAGTGGAGATCACCGTGGAACCCAAGAAAGAGGACCGCCCGGACATTGACCAGTACTCCATCACCGTCACTCCCCTGGAAAAGGCGGAGACTACCCTGCGGCTGATCCGTACTCAGGGCTACGAGCGGGTAATGATCTTCTGCAACACCAAGCATATGTGCCAGCGCCTTTCCGATGATTTCCAGAGAGCAGGGGCAGACTGCGACTGTATCCACGGTGACATCCGCCAGAGTCAACGGGAAAAGACGATGCAAAAATACCGGGACGGCAAGCTTGCCATTTTGATCGCCACCGACGTTGCCTCCCGGGGTATCGATGTGGACGATGTGGACTGCGTTATTAACTTCGACATTCCCGACGAGAACGAATACTATGTCCACCGCATCGGCAGAACCGGCCGGGCAAAGCGCAAGGGTGTTGCCTGGTCTATCATTGGCAACTTCCCGGAAAAAGCCAAGCTGGACGAGATCGCCAAGTACTCCAACTACACCATAAAGCCCATGCTTCTGGGCACAGATGGGAGCCTGACCGAGGAAGAGATCAAAGCTCCCGTCATCAAGAAGCGGTTCCGTTGACCGGCCCGGAACAAGGCTTTCTGCTGCTGAGCTCCCATCTGGGAGACCCTCAGCGGAAAGTATTGACTGTGGCGCAGCTGCGCACCCTTGCCCAAAGAGTACGGCAGATGGATGCTCCCACGCAGAATCGGGAGATGAATACCGAAGACTTGATCCGTCTGGGATACGACCGAAATACCGCACATAGGATCCTTGGACTTCTTGCCGATACCCAGCAGCTGCAATGGTATGTTTCCAAGGGGCAGCGCAGCGGCTGCTATCCCATCACAAGGGTCAGCAGCGATTATCCTCCGGTGCTGAAAACAGCATTGGGTATGGACGCACCCGGATGCCTGTGGGCGAAGGGCGATATTTCCATACTGGATAGCCCCACCGTTTCCTTGGTAGGCAGCCGGGATCTCTCCCCCGCTAACCGGATATTTGCCCGGGAGGCCGGCAGGCAAGCTGCGCTTCAGGGCTTCACACTGGTATCCGGCAATGCCCGGGGTGCTGACCAAACAGCCCAGGATGCCTGTCTGAACGCCGGAGGTAAGGTCATCAGCATCGTTGCTGACCGGTTAGACCGTCACCCCGATAAGGAAAATGTCCTATATCTTTCCGAGGACGGCTTTGATCTGGACTTTTCCACCCCCCGGGCGTTGAGCCGCAACCGGGTGATCCACGCTCTCTCCCCTGTGGTCCTGGTTGCCCAATGCACGCTGGAGAGCGGCGGTACCTGGGACGGCACCACCAGAAATCTGCAGCGCAGCTGGAGTCCGGTTTATTGTATGGACGACGGCAGCGCCGCTATGCAGGAGCTGGCATATCGTGGTGCTTCCCTGATCAGTATGCAGCAGCTTTCCAACCTCTCAGCCCTGATGGAAAAAGAGCAAAATTTTATCGACCAATGACGAAATGTCATTGGTCGATTTTTGCGTCATAATTTCAAATTCCAATTTATCGAGCAGTCTTCAATAGAACTTGTAGGGGCGATTATCAATCGCCCGCCCAATTATTTGTGTGCAAATAATTGGGATTTCCGGAGGAAATCATATATTATCACCTGTCGGTGATGGGATTTTGTTTTACAAAATCCCCGGGCGGA
>JAFSFK010000153.1 GCA_017435245.1 Oscillospiraceae bacterium
AAAGTTGAAAGTTGAAAATTGTGGTATTTTCCTTCGGAAAATAATTTAAAACGTCGGCGTAGCCGACACAATCATTTTCAATTTTCCATTTTCCATTTTCAATTATTATCGAGCGTCAGCTCGATAAACCGGAATTTGAAGTACAATGCAAAAAGAAAAGACCGCCTCATAAGAGGCGGTCTTAATCTTTTGCTAAATTAAGCAGCCAGAGCGATTGCGGTGATGTGGGGATTGACACCCTCGTACCAGTACAGGAAGCCTTCCACGTCAACAACATCGCCAACATTCAGAGTGCCAACGGTGGTGTAGACATCGGACTCGGTGCCGGTCAGGTAAACCTCAACGCAGAAATCGTAAGAAGCGCCGTTCAGACCCAGGGTGACATAGATGTCATCGCCGCCGTCGTTCTTGTAGGAAATAGCCTCAACGGTCATGCCCTTGAAGGAAGCCAGCTGGTTCTGATAGTTGATCAGTTCGTCGGTGCCCAGCAGAGCGGTAGCATCGATAGGCTCAGCAATGTAGGAGTCAGCGCCCTCAACGAAGGTGAAGGTAGCATCCAGGATCTCGATTTCGCCATTGAACTCACCCTTGTAACCGGTAACGCAGATCTTGGTGCCGGGAACCAGCTTTGCAGCATCTTCCTCGGAACAGGCCATCTCGTACATGAAGTAAGCGCCGTCAGCATCAGCAGCGTAGACGGTGATCTTGTCTTCCCACCAGGACTGATGGTTCTGGACATAGCACTCAACCACGACCTGAGCATCCAGCTCAGCAGCAACGTAGTCAGCGTAGGTCATAACAGCGGGAGCTTCCTCAACAGGAGCTTCCTCAACAGGAGCTTCCTCAACGGGAGCTTCCTCAACGGGAGCTTCCTCGACAGGAGCTTCCTCAACGGGAGCTTCTTCCACGGGAGCTTCTTCAGCGGGTGCCTTTTCGCCGGCGCAGGCAGCCAGGGACAGAACCATGACCAGAGCCAGCAGCATTGCAAGCAGTTTCTTCATTTTGATCTTCTCCTTTGAATTGTTAATGGGGTTTGGAATTTTGCAATTATCATTATATAACGAAAAACAAATAAATCAATGCTCTTTTCGCTTCTTTTTGTTTTTTCGTGCATTCAATACCATATACACACCCAAAAGCACCCAAATTCCCCCCAAACTGACCAATAAAATCACAGAGGCACGGGGCATTGGACCTAAATCTGCCTTGCTGTTTCCGGCCTGGATCTGATCCAGGCGGTGCAAAGAGGTGATGTCTGCATACAGGCTTTCCATATAGGCATCGTCCACCGTCTGCTTTCTGCGGACGGATTTGGTGACGTTTTCGATCAGCTGCCCGGCGGCATCCCGGAGGGATGCGGAACCGTTGAATACCGGGGTGACAAAGGTGCTCCCGATATTGTCCATCAAAAGCTGGGAGGCTTGGATCTTGATGTCGTAGTAGAGCTGATTGTCCTCGCCGATCCGGCTGAGATAATCCTGATATTCAGCGCTCTCCTGTGCCTTGGAGGTCACCGGCAGATAGCCCTCTGTCTGGGCGTAGGCGATCTGCACGTCATTGGTGAGCATATACTGGGCAAAAAGCCAGCTGGCCAGCACCTCCTGAGGATCCTCCTTGTTGAACACACACATAGAAGGTCCCTGGGAGATCATCACCGGATTCTGGGGATCGAACTGGGGGATGGGCATAACCACTGTTTCAAACTCCACCAGCTTATCCTCGGCAATGTCGATGAGGGGAGCGTCAGAGCCCATCCAGGTGGCACCGGCGGTGGAGTCCACCGCAAAGATGCACTGACCGGCGTTTAAAAAGTTGGCAGGATAGCCGTTGATCTTAAAGGTGGAGAACGCACCGGTTTTTACATGGTCGGCGATGGTGTAGAGCAGCTGCTCGGTGGTTTCGTTGAAGATCTGCACATCACCGGCACCGGTGGAGTAGCCGGCACCCTTTTGCCGGAGCATCTGGATCATCATATTGTCCGTGGACTTGTAGATGAAGGGGATCAGCACGTTCTGACCGTTTACCAGGAAATTATCGTTTTCATCTTTCGCCATAGCGGCCTCGCTGACCTCCCAGACAAAATCCCAGGTGAGGGTCTCCGGCAGCTCGTAGCCCAGCTTTTCCACGTAGGTTTTGTTTACATAACATGCCTCGGTGGAGCGCATATAGGGGATGGCATAGTGCTGACCCTCAATAACGCACTCATCCAAAAACTCGGGAATGATCTCTTTCTGGGTGGGGGAGTCAAAGAGAACTTCACTGCCGCCCAGACCGTATTTGGGGTGGGAAAACAGGCTGTCCAACGGCACCACGGTGTTCTCGCCTGCCATATAGGTGGCGATGTGGTCGGGATAGGTGATGCATACATTGGGGGTGGTGCCCGTTGCGATGTTGGTGATCACATCGTTGTAGATCTTGCCGTAGTCGTTATAAAGCCGCAGATTTACGGTAATGTTGGGGTACAGCGTCTGAAAATCTTCAATCGCTTGCTTGTAGATGCTGATTTGGGTTTGATTGGTGTCGTTTTTTGCCCAGAAGGAGATCTCATACTGCCGGGAAGTGTCAAACGCCTGGGGGACAGAGAAGGTATTCAGCTCCCGGGAACCGTGGCAGCCGGAAAGAATACTGCAGGCCAGAATCAAGACAAGAAGCAGAGAAATGTATTTTTTCATCCCTTTGTACCTCCTCTTGCCACGCCAGCCATAATTTTATTCCGGAAGATCAGGAACAGAAGGATCAGCGGAATCGAAATGACCACCACCGCAGCCATCATTGCCGGGATGTTTTCCCGGCCAAAGCCGTTTTCCCGGATGGACTGGATGCCGTTGCTGACCAAAAAATATGCCTCGTCATCGGTAATGAGCCGGGGCCAGACATAACTGTTCCAGCACTCGATAACCTTCAAAATGGTAATGGTGACGATGGTAGGCCGGCAGATGGGGACCATCACCTTGAGAAGGTATTTCAGGTCCGAGGTGCCGTCCACCTTGGCTGCGTAGTACAGCTCGTCCGGGATCTGGGCAAAGTTCTCCTTCAAAAGGTAAATATAAAACACCGAGGTCACGGAAGGTAGGATCAGACCGGCAAAGGTGTTGCGCAGGTCCCAATTGGTAATGGTGACAAAATTGGTGATCACCACCAGCTCACTGGGGATCATCATCAGCGCCAAAAAAGCGGTAAAGGCCAGATCCTTGCCCTTAAAATTCAGACGGGAAAAGGCGAAGGCCGCCAGAACGGTAACCACAAGCATCAGTGCGGTGGTTACCAGAGTGAAAATCATAGTGTTGATGAAATATCCGCCCAGAGGCACTGCGGTAAAGGCGTGAATGTAATTTTCAATGGTGGGATTCAGGGTGAAGAATGCGGGGATGTACTCGGAGCTGTATGCGCTGTAGCTTTTGACAGAGGTGAGGAGCATCCAGTAGAAGGGGAACAGCACCAAAATCGCCCAGATGGTCAGGAAAACATAGGTGACGGTTTTCACCGCAGCCTTACGGCGTTCAGCGGAACGCTCAAGACGCAGATAATCTTTTCGTTTTTCCATAGCACACCTCACGCATAGTGGACGTGTTTACGGCTGACCAAAAGGTTAATGCAGGTGATGGTCAGCACGATGGCAAACAGGATAATGGCGGCGGCGGAAGCGTAGGAGGGGTAACCACCGGAGTTGCCGTAGAGCATATCATAGACATAGCCCACGATGGTGTTCATCTGAGCCGCATTCAGATTGGTGCCGAAGAGGGCAACCGCATCGGAATAAGCCTTGAAAGCACCGATGAAGCCGGTGATGATCAGATAAAACAAAGTGGGGGAGATCATCGGCAGGGTGATCTTTGTGAAAATACGCAGTTTGGAGGTGCCGTCCACCTTGGCAGCGTTGTAGTAGTCCTGCTTGACGGATGCCAGAGCGCTGGTGAGCACCAGGATCTTAAAGGGCATAACCGCCCATACGGTGTAAAAGCACAGAACGAACATTTTTGCCCAGTAGGGACCGTCGATGAAATCCACACTTTCTCCGCCGAACCAGTTTATAATAAGGTTGGCAAGACCATCGGTGTAGGCGGTCTTTTTGAACAGGATCATAAACACCAGACCCACTGCCAGGGTATTGGTGACATAGGGCAGGAAATAGACGGTCTGGTACAGGTTGCGAAGGGGTTTGATGGAGGCGAGACCCACGCTGATGAGCAGAGCGATGCCGGTGGACACCGGAACGGTAATGGCCACCAGAATAAAGGTGTTCTTCAGTGCCTGAAGAAAATAGGGGTCGTGGAGAACGTAATTATAGTTATAAAGACCGATGCCGAAATAGGTCTGGGAGGCAGAGTTATAGCCCTCTTCAAAGGAGTAGATAAACACGTCCACCAAAGGGTACACCAGGAAGAATCCCAGAAACAGCATCGCAGGCAGCAGATACAGCCAGCCCTTGCGGTTATTTTGTTCCATAGCACGCTCCTTAAAGGCCGATCCGTTCACCGGTCTGCTTGTCGAAGAGAAATACCTTCTGACGGATCAGGTCGAACCGGACAGTGGGACAGGCGGTATCCACCTTGTTTTCGGCACGGATGATGGCCCGGATGGCAGGATTCTCCGTGCACTTGTGACCGCAGACCACGGTGATATCCCGGCCCATAACCTCCACACGGTGCAGCTGACAGGTGAATTTGCCGTTTTCATTCAAGACGAAGCCTTCGGGGCGGATGGCGGCGGTGGCTTCCCGGTCAGAAACGCCCGGAACTTCCAGCACTGCCTCATCGCCGATGTACAGCCAGCCGTTTTTCACAGCTGCCTCAAATACGTTGATGGGAGGGGTGCCCAGGAACTTGGCAACGAAAAGATTGGCAGGCTCATCATAAACCTGCTGGGGTGCGCCGATCTGCTGCACAACGCCATCTTTCATCACCACGATCAGGTCGGAGATGCTCATAGCCTCCTCCTGGTCGTGGGTAACAAACACAGTAGTGATACCGGTGGTTTTCTGAATCCGGCGGATCTCCTCCCGGGTCTGCAGTCTCAAACGGGCATCCAGATTGGAAAGAGGCTCGTCCAGCAGCAGGATCCGGGGCATTTTCACCAGCGCCCGGGCGATGGCTACACGCTGCTGCTGGCCGCCGGAAAGCTCACTGGGCTTGCGATCCAGCAGACCCTCCAGCTGCACCAGTGCGGCAGCTTCTTCTGTTTTTTGGAGCATCTGTTCCTTGGTGAGCTTCTGCTTGCCCTTAAGATTTTCCAGAGGGAACATAATGTTCTGCCGCACATTCAGATGGGGGTACAAAGCATAGCTCTGGAACACCAGACCTACGCCCCGGTGCTCCGCAGGCAGATCGGTCACGTCGTCCTCGCCGAAGAAGATCTTTCCGGCGGTGGGCTTTTGCAGGCCGCTGAGCAGGTGCAGGGTGGTGGATTTTCCGCAGCCGGAGGGACCCAGAAGGCCGATAAGCTTGCCGTCGGGGATCTCAAAACTGAAATCGTTGACAGCGATCACATCGCCTTTGTTGCCCTTGCCCCGGGCAGGGAACTTTTTGGTCAGATTTTGAAGTACAACTTTCAAAGTATCACTTCCCCTAATATATTGTGGTATTCAGTGAATCTATTATATTATTTCCCATGATGCTTTGCAAGGAAATTTATGCCATCGCTCCGGATAAAACAGAGAAATCCGGATTCTGGTTTATCGAGCGGTTCGTTTTGTAGCCTAGGGCGGGTCTTTGGTACAATGGCGTATGGAATTCGGCCGGATAGATCGGAATTTACCGTTGTTTGCAGGCGTAGAAATAGGCATTTTTGAAATCTTCCAGTTCCCGGTAGCACTGCTCCAGACGGGCGTATACCCGGTTGCTTTCCGGCGCAAGAAGATACTGCTGTGCGGCGTTTTGAAAATCCTTTTGGGCAAAAAATGCCTCGCCCCGGAGATAGTACCAGGCAGGTGTTTTTTTGGGAGCCGCATCCAGGATCCGGCCACAGCTATCGGGGTCACCGGCATCCAGTTCTGCCTGTGCCCGCAGCAAAAATTCGTCGGTGCTGTCCGGCAGCAGGGGAAGGAGTCCCTCCGGGGAAATGCCGGCAGCATAGCATAACAGCAGCCGACGTCGCTCCAGCTCCGGCGTGTAGTAGAACGTTTGACTGCCGGAGGCTTTTGCCTGCTCCAAAAGGGTCTGCCCAAGGCCAAAGCGGTTTTCCGCAATGGCGGTTTGCGCCAGCTCCATATATCCCAGTGCTTCGAGCAGATACCGCTCCGGGTCGAATACCGGGTCGGGGGAATGGTAGTCTTCCAGCAGGACCAGCCTATCCTGCGCCGATGCGGATCTTGCCTGCAGAATAATACTTTGATTGGGAGATACCGGCTGCTCCTCCAGAAAGTAGCTCACAGGCTTTCCGAGCCGCCCGGCAAGGATCCGCAGGGTGTCCATAGAGGGACGGGCACTGCCGTTTTCAATTTGCGAGAGCATATTCCTGGTGATGGTATCTCCGCACAGTTGCCGCTGAGAAAGACCGGCATCCAGCCGTGCCTGCTTCAGCAGTTGACCCAGTTCCATTGTATTCCCTCCTCCGGGTAATTTTGATTTACCCCTATTGTAACAGCTTTTCTCCGGAAAAGCTACAGTAACAGAAAATTCATTTGCTATTTTCCGGTAAATACTATATAACTATTCCTAGAGAGTGTTCCAAGGAGGGGCTTATGGAGATTCTGAATCCACGCACATTGAAAGCACAGGCTGCCGCAAGGCAGACAGAGCAGCACCGTTCTCCCCGGCGTTTGGCGTTGATCCACGCAGGTGTGATCTTTTTGGCGCTGATGGCAGTGAGCGGGATAAATTATTATGTAAACCAAAAGATGAATACAGCCACAGGCCTTTCCGGGATGGGGATGCTTTCTGTGCTGGAAACGGTGCAGACGGTGCTGGGGTATGCGCTGAATCTTGCGCTGCCCTTCTGGCAGATGGGATTTGTATTTGCCGCATTGCGAATGGCCCGCCGGGAGCAGGTAGGAACTGCATCCCTGGCAGAAGGCTTCCGGCGGTTTGGTCCGGTGCTGCGGCTGATGCTGCTGCGGGGACTTATGTATGGCGGCTTGTTTACGGCATGCGTATATGTGGGCGTGATCATATATGTGCTAACGCCGTTGGCGTGGCCGCTGATGGATCTGCTGCAGCCGCTGATGGAGACTGGTCAAAGTACGGAGCAGGTGCTGGAGCTGTTCTGGCAGTTGCCTGAACAGCAGATCGCAGCAGCCATTGCGCCGGCTTTTATTATCGTGATCCCCGTATGTCTGCTGGTAATGCTGCCGGTGTATTACCGATTCCGGCTGGCGGATCTGGTCATTATGGATCAGCCTGCCACCCGTGCTTTTGCAGCACTGAGGATCAGCAGTACATTGACCCGGAATCGGCGAATGGCTCTGCTGCGGCTGGATCTGAGCTTTTGGTGGTATTTTTTGCTGCAGCTGGTGGGTATTCTGGTAAGCGATCTGGAGCTTTTGCCGCTGGATTTGGGAATTCCGGGGCTTGTAACTTATGCTTTGGGTGCTGCTGTGCAGATGGCGGCGTTCTGGTTTGCCGGAAGCTATTTCCATACCACCTGGGCAGTGGCCTATGATCAGCTGCTGCGGCAGCCGATTCCGGTGCCCCAGCCGAAGGCGGCTCCGCAAAATATTCCCTGGGATGATTATCATTCCGAAAATTGATCAACGAGGGACTTCGTCTGCAGACGAAGTCCCTTTCAAATTCCGGTTTATCGGCCGGGATGCCCCGGCAGGCAATTCGTGCACGGTGCTGTCATAAGTGGCAAATTTCAGCTCGGTATCGATACACCTCCAAATTCCGGTTTAACGCTCTGACGAGCGAATTGAAAATTGAAAGTTGAAAGTTGAAAATTGTGGTATTTTCCTTCGGAAAATAATTTAAAACGTCGGCGTAGCCGACACAATCATTTTCAATTTTCCATTTTCCATTTTC
>JAFSFK010000154.1 GCA_017435245.1 Oscillospiraceae bacterium
ATTCGTAGATGGAGTTGTCCGGATTGGTGTTCAGAATGCCGAAACGGGAGGCTTCCTTCAGAGGCACGTCCCGGACTGCGATGGTGCAGGAGGCGTTGTGCTTTTCGTGGTAGGCCACCATTGCGTCGTAGTCCATCTTGTAGATGTGGTCGCCGGAGAGGATCACCACATAATCCGGGTCAAAACGCTCGATGAAGTCGATGTTCTGGTAGATGGCGTTGGCAGTGCCCTTGTACCAGCCGCTCTTCTTGTCATGGCGCTCGTAGGGGGGCAGCACCTGGGCACAGCTGTGGGTCTTGTTCAGGCCCCAGGGCTGGCCGTTGCCGATGTATTCGTTCAGCTCCAGAGGCTGATACTGGGTCAGAATACCCACGGTATCGATGCCGGAGTTGACACAGTTACTTAGGGGGAAGTCGATGATGCGGTATTTGCCGCCAAAGGGTACGGCAGGCTTGGCGGTCTTCTCCGTCAAGACTTTCAGACGGCTGCCCTGGCCACCGGCCAGAAGCATTGCGATGCAGCGTTTTTTCTGAAAATACATTGTTTCTCACGTCTCCTCAAGTTTATTTGATGGGTGCAAAGGCGGGGAGGGCATACCTCCACACCATAGATTTTCACCTAATAAGGATATCACAAAATGTGCCGGGAGGAAAGGGACAAAATCACTGAAAGTTGATGGGAGATTCTGTCAATATTCACAAATGGATAGGCGGTATTTTTGGGGTTACTGGGAAAAAGCGACAGATTTTGACATAGACCGCCGGCAGGTAAATTCCAGTTTATCGAGCAGTTGTGCACCGCACCCAAAGGCTTCCCCTTGAGGGGAAGGCTTGGATCGTGCGTTTTTTGAACAGCTCGATAAATCGGAATTTGAAGATTTGGGGCAGAAAAACCCCGGAAGGGGTCAGCCTTCCGGGGTGGATATGAACTTATTTCTCGATCAGCAGTTCGGCGATCTGGATGCAGTTCAGAGCAGCGCCCTTACGGACCTGGTCGCCGCAGCACCACAGGCACAGGCCGTTGGGGTCGGTCAGGTCGGGACGGATACGGCCCACGAACACCAGATCCTGGCCGGTGGTATCCAGAGGCATAGGATATTCCTTGGCGTTCAGATCGTCCACCAGCTTCACGCCGGGAGCGTCCTTCAGGATCTCACGGGCTTCCTCTACGGAAATGGG
Organism: Oscillospiraceae bacterium; assembly: GCA_017435245.1. Classification (GTDB taxonomy): domain Bacteria; phylum Bacillota; class Clostridia; order Oscillospirales; family Oscillospiraceae; genus Faecousia. The sequence goes on from JAFSFK010000154.1 coordinate 1,179, forward strand.
ACGGTCAAACTTCAGCTGTGCGGAGATGGAGTGGCTGCGCATAACGGGAACACGGACGCAGGTGCAGGAGACATTCATCTCGGGCAGATGCATGATCTTGCGGCCCTCGAAATGCAGCTTCATTTCCTCACTGGTGTAGCCTTCCATCTGCTCGCCGCCGATCTGGGGGATCAGGTTGTAGGCGATCTGGTAAGCGAAGGTCTTGACCTGTACGTCCTTACCTGCCTGCAGGGCTTCCACCTGCTCCTTCAGCTCAGCCATACCGGCAACGCCTGCGCCGGAAACAGCCTGATAGGTGGATGCCACCATGCTCTTGATGGGGGAGAGCTTATTCAGGGCGTTGACGGCGGTAACAGTGATGATGGTGGAGCAGTTGGGGTTGGAGATGATACCCTTATTCCACTTCACATCCTCGGGGTTGACCTCGGGAACGACCAGAGGCACATCGTCTCTCAGACGGAAAGCGGAGGAGTTATCCACGAACACGGCACCGGCCTTGACGATGGCGGGAGCGAAGCGCTCAGCAATGTCATTCTCGGCAGCGCCCAGAACGATGTCCACGCCCTCAAAGGCCTCATCGCAGGCCAGCTCGATGGCCACATCCTCGCCGTTAAACTTGATGGTCTTGCCCACGCTTCTGGCAGATGCCAGAGGCAGCAGCTTGCCAACGGGGAAGTTACGCTCTTCCAGAAGATTGATCATTTCCTGACCAACGGCGCCGGTAGCGCCCAGAACAGCTACAGTATACTTTTTCATTTTGTTACCTCCAATTTGGATGGATTGCACAGGGGGTCAGCCTGTGGATTCGATATTTTAAGGTTTTGCCGCCTTATTTAACGAAACTGTTGTACAGCACCCGGATGGCTTCGGCAAAGTCCTTATTGTCCACGCCGAAGATGATGTTCAGTTCATCCGGACCCTGGTTAATCATACGGATATTGATGCCCTTCTCGCCCAGAGCGGCAAAGATCTTGCCGGAAACGCCGGGACGGAATGCCATCCGGTGACCCACGGCAGCGACCACGGCGATCTCATCCAGAACGGTGAGATTGTCGGGCTTTACCTCCCGCTGGATCTCTGCCATCACATTGTACAGGTGCGGAGCCAGGGTGGCGGTGGGGATCACCAGAGAAACATTGTCGATGCCGTTGGGCACGAAGTCCACGGAAATTCCGTGGCGCTCCAGGATGGACAGCACCTTTCTCAGCACGCCAACCTGGCTGGTCATGCCACGCTTGAACATGGTGATGATGGAGAAGTCCTTCTTGCCGGTGATGCCGGTGACCACACGGTCGGGATCAGACTCGTTCTTGTAGTCCTCCTGAATGATGGTGCCGGGATGGTCGGGATCGTTGGTATTGCGGATATTTACGGGGATATTCTTCTCCCGGACGGGGAAGATGGTCAGCTCGTGAAGCACCTGAGCGCCTGCGTAGCTCAGCTCCCGCAGCTCGTCATAGGTGATCTCGGGGATGGGCTGGGGATTCTCTACGATCCGGGGGTCAGCCATGAGAATACCGGACACGTCGGTCCAGTTTTCATAGACATCGGCATTCAGAGCGGCAGCTGCCAGTGCGCCGGAGATGTCGCTGCCGCCACGGGAGAAGGTGCGCACTGCACCGTTAGGCATCACGCCGTAAAAGCCGGGGATGACAGCATACTCGCCCTCGCCCACCAGCTCCTGCAGAGCGGGGTAGGAGGCTTCCTTATCCACAGTGCCGTCCATAGCGAACTTTACCCAATCGGCAGAGTCCACGAACTTGAAGCCTAAGAATGCGGCCATCAGCTTGGCGGAGAAATACTCACCACGGCTGACCAGCTCATCCTGGGAAACGGATTTAGCATCCAGCTTCTCTTTCAGCTGGGCGAATTCGCTCTCCAGGTCCAGGTCAAGACCCAGCTCGTCACGAATCTCCAGGTAACGGGAGGTGATCATCTCAAATACGGGGGTGCTGTCCACGCCGTACTGGACGTGTGCGTGGCACAGATACAGAAGGTCCGTCAGCTTGTGATCGGCGGAAAAACGCTTGCCGGCGGCGGATACGATGACCACACGGCGGTCGGGGTCAGCCAGAACGATGTCACGAACCTTGCGGTACTGACCGGCGTCTGCCATAGAGGAGCCGCCGAACTTGGTTACTTTCAACATAGGGGATTCTTCCTTTCGGGGGATGGATTACTCAGCAAAGGCTGCGATGAAGGCGTCTTTATGCTCAGCCTTCCATGCGTGCATCTGGGCAACGGGAACAGGCTTGGTGACGATGGCATCGCCCCAGCTTTCAGCCTTGTTCTGCTCGATCCAGCTGTCGGTGCAGCCGCTGACATAGTAGCACAGCGCATCGGTATTCACTGCGGCAGTCTTTTCGCCGTAGGGACTGTAGAAGCCCTTGCCTGCAAGAACGTCGGCACAATCCTGCACCACATTATATGCGGTGGGGTAGCGGCCTGCGCCCTGACCGAAGAAACTCATACGTCCGGAGGCGCTGCCAACCAAGGTAATGAGGTTATAGTTGGCGGGAACGGCAGCCTCGGGGTTGCCCTCCTTCACCAGGGTGGGCTGAACATAGGCAGCAATGCCGCTTTCACAGCGCTTGCCGGTGGAGATCAGCTTGCACACCAAGCCATGATTCTTGAAATTCTCCACATCGGATGCCTTGATGGTGCTGATGCCGCACACGGGAACGGTCTCGGGGATCAGGCTGATGCCAAAGCCGATGTTAGAGGACAGGATCACCTTGTGCCAGGTGTCGATGCCTTCCACGTCGGTGGTGGGGTTTGCCTCAGCATAACCCAGAGCCTGTGCCTGGGAAAGGGCGTCGGCGTATGTAAGACCCAGGCGGGTCATAGAATCAAGAATGTAGTTGCAGGTGCCGTTCATAATGCCGCCCACAGACTCAATGGTCTGGATCCGGCGGGCACGCTCCAGTTCGCTCAGCCAGCCGATACCGCCGCCAACGGCTGCGGTGCAGCGGAAGCTGATACCCTTTTTCTGTGCCAGGGGGATCAGCTCGTCATAGAAGCTGGCAACCAATGCCTTATTGGAGGTGACGATATTCTTGCCTGCCTCCATAGCGGCACGGACAAATTCATAAGCGGGGTGCAGGCCGCCCATAGCCTCCACCACGGTATCGATGGAATCATCATTTACGATGGATGCAATATCCTTAACGGCCTCAGCGTCGGGCAGGGAGATCTCCTCCAAGCACAGGATCTTTGTTACCTGCATATCCTCACGATCCTGGGTCAGATCATATACACCACGGCCAACAACGCCGAATCCCAACAGACCAATTCTCATATTCTTACCTCCTGTTTTTCTTCTTCTCTCTTTTGCGATAAAAGGAGTGTGCTTTCACACAAAAAACACTTGCCTTTTTAACGGGAACAGTATATCATATACCTACTTAAATTGCAATAGTTGCAAAAAACAAGTTTTTGCCTTAAAATACACGGAAATTGTGCAATTGGCAAAGAAAAGAGGACGAAAAAGATGGAATATCTATCTACCAGAAACAACAAGTTCTTTGTAGACAGTGCTCAGGCAGTGCTCAGCGGTCTGGCACCGGACGGGGGACTGTATGTTCCCAGAAAGCTGCCCGAGATCGACGTGGAAGCAGTGCTGAAGATGTCTACTATGGATATGGCCTGTACCATCATCGGTGCATTGCTTCCCGATATTCCGGATATGGATGAACTGGTTCGCCGGGCTTATACCGGAAAATTCGAGACCGAGGAGCTGACCCCCACTGTTCCTGCCGGCAATTTTACGGTGCTGGAGCTGTTCCGGGGACCTACCTCCGCTTTTAAGGATGTGGCGCTGTGTATGCTGCCCCAGCTGTTAACCGCAGCTAAGACCGTCAAGGGGATGGACGAGGATATTCTCATCCTCACCGCTACCTCCGGCGATACCGGCAAGGCGGCGCTGGCTGGCTTTGCGGATGTGGAGGGCGTGAAGATCTGCGTGTTCTATCCTCACGGGGGCGTGTCCAAGGTCCAGCGGGCCCAGATGGTTACCCAGGAGGGCAGAAATGTGGCGGTCTGCGCCGTGGAGGGTAACTTCGACGATGCCCAGACCGGCGTGAAGAATATTTTTGCCAGTTCCATTAACGGCCGTTTGCTCCGGGGCAACCGCTGCCGTCTGTCCACCGCCAACTCCATCAACATCGGCAGACTTGCTCCCCAGATCACCTATTATTTCAAGGCCTACGCAGACCTGCTCAGCCGTGGTCAGATCGCTATGGGCGACAAGGTGAATTTCTGCGTTCCCACCGGAAACTTTGGTGACATCCTGGCAGGCTACCTTGCCAAAAAGCTGGGGCTGCCTGTGGGTACGCTGGTGTGTGCTTCCAATGCCAACAATGTACTTACCGACTTCATCAATACCGGCGTTTATGACCGCCGCCGGCCTCTGCATAAGACGGTATCTCCCTCTATGGACATTCTGGTGTCCTCCAATCTGGAGCGGCTGCTGTACTTTATTTCTGACGGCGATACGGAGCTTGTCAGCAAGCTGATGGGTCAGCTCAACTCCGAGGGCATCTACGCCGTACCCCGTGCTCTGCGCCAAGCCATCCAGACCGAGTTCTGGGCAGGCTGCTGCGATGATGCAAGAGCCCAGCAGACCATTGCCAAGGTGTTTAAGGACTGTGGCTATCTGTGCGATACCCACACCGCCACCGGCTGGGCAGTTGCAGAAGATTATGTAAACCAAGTAAACGATGGACGGCCTATGGTGGTGCTCTCCACCGCATCTCCCTACAAGTTCCCGGCAGCGGTGCTGTCCTCTCTGGAGAGCGTGGAGGGGAATGACGAGTTTAAGCAGATGGAGCGGCTGCAGGAAGTGTCCGGCATGCCCATTCCCAAGAACCTGGCGGGTCTGGATAAAAAGCCGGAGCGCCATACCAATGTGATCCCCAAGGACCAGATGCTGGAATACGTGACAAGACTGTAAATGCGTGGGCGACCGTTAAGGTCGCCCTTGCTTTGCTGCCGTCAAATTCCGGTTTATCGAACAGTCTTCAATAGAACTTGTAGGGGCGATTATCAATCGCCCGCCCAATTATTTGTGTGCAAATAATTGGGATTTCCGGAGGAAATCATATATTATCACCTGTCGGTGATGGGATTTTGTTTTACAAAATCC
>JAFSFK010000155.1 GCA_017435245.1 Oscillospiraceae bacterium
AAAGTTGAAAGTTGAAAATTGTGGTATTTTCCTTCGGAAAATAATTTAAAACGTCGGCGTAGCCGACACAATCATTTTCAATTTTCCATTTTCCATTTTCAATTATTATCGAGCGTCAGCTCGATAAACCGGAATTTGAAGGTGTGACGATACCGAGCGTAAATACATCGTTCATTACTGCACCGTGCACGCATTGCCTGCCGGGGCATCCCGGCCGATAAACTGGAATTTATCGTTCTTTTTCCCGGGATGCCCGGGAGGGACTTTCTGCGGTATGGATAACTCTACCAAAAAAACAGGAAAAATTTCCTTTATTTACGGAAAAAGGGATAAGTTTCTCGCCAAAGTGCGGTTTTACTTGACAAAACCCGGAAAACGTATTACTCTCTTATGGTATGGGGGAAAGAATATTTGCCCATATTTATGGAGTCTATGCAGTTCGTTTTACGGCATCAGACACTTTTTTGGAATGTGTCCATAGAATACTCTATGACAGTCCATCTTTTGATTTGGGAGATTTTTGTATGCGCAAAAGCGGCATTTTAATGCACATTACCTCTTTGCCCAGTGCCTACGGTATCGGCACGTTTGGCAAAGAAGCTTATAAATTTATCGACTTTTTAAAGGAAGCCGGCCAGAGCCTGTGGCAGATCCTGCCTGTGACGCCCACCGGCTACGGGGATTCCCCCTACCAGTCCTGCTCTACCTATGCAGGCAACCATTACCTTATCGACCTGGATATGCTGGTGGAAGAGGGGCTGCTGGAAAAAGAGGATTTAGAAAACATCCAATGGGGCGTCCGTGAGGACCGGGTGGATTTCGGCCTGATCTACAATAGCCGGCTGAGGGTTCTGCGCAAGGCATATACCCGCTTTGAAGGCGGCGAGGAATTCGACAAATTCTGCCGGGATAACGGCAGCTGGCTGTCTGACTTTGCCCTGTTTATGGCGCTGAAGGACGAAAAGGGCGGCAAGCCCTGGTATCAGTGGGAAGAGCAGCTTAAGCGCCGGGAGCCGGATGCCATTTGGCAGGCCCGCCAGGAACTGAAAGAGCAGATGCGCTTCTATCGGTTTATCCAGTTCCTGTTCCACAAGCAGTGGACTGCACTGCGGACTTATGCCCATAAGGCAGGTGTCCGTATTATTGGTGATGTTCCCATTTATGTTCCCTATGACAGCGCAGACGTCTGGAGCAATCCGGAGCTGTTTTTGCTGGATGAAAAATTAGATCCTGTTGCGGTGGCAGGCTGTCCGCCTGATTGCTTCAATGAGGACGGTCAGCTTTGGGGTAACCCCCTGTACCGCTGGGATGTCCACGCCAAGGATGGCTATGCCTGGTGGGTGCGCCGTATGGCGGCAGCCGGTCAGCGTTATGATATGGTGCGCATCGACCATTTCCGGGGCTTAGAAAGCTATTGGGCAGTGCCCTACGGCGATCCTACCGCACGAGGCGGCAAATGGCTGCCCGGACCGGGAATGGACTTCGTGAAAGCCCTGCGGGAAAAGCTTCCTCAGGTGGAGATGATCGCAGAGGATCTGGGCTTCTTGACTCAGGAGGTCCTGGATCTGCGGGATGCCTCCGGTTATCCCGGAATGAAGGTGCTGGGATTTGCTTTTGACAGCCGGGAGCCTTCCGATTACCTGCCCTATACCTACACCTCCAATACGGTGTGCTACACCGGCACCCACGATAATATGACCACCCGGCAGTGGTTTGAAACGGCATCCGAAGATGCAGTTGCCTATGCCAAGGAGTATATGAGCCTGTCTGAAGAAGAAGGTCTTGTCTGGGGTGTGATCCGTACAGCGATGGCGTCCGTATCCGATGTGTGTGTGGTACCGATGCAGGACTATCTGGATCTGGGGGCAGAGGGGAGAATGAATTTCCCCGGCACCCGTACCAGCGATAACTGGACCTGGCGGGCAAAGAGCGGATATCTTACGGATGCGCTGGCACAGCGGATCTTTAAGATGACGAAGCTTTACGGCCGCACAGCAAAAGAGAAAACAAAGACAGGAACTCCTGTTTCTGAATAAAGGAGAATGAAAATGAGCTATGATTGTTTGAATATTCTGAAGTGGACAGAAGCACAGCTGAAGTACACTTATGACGTGTCCCTGCAGGAAGCTACTGCTCAGGAGCTCCACGAGGCTCTGGGCCAGGCGGTGATGATGTCCATTGCCGACAACTGGAGCACCTCCAAGGCCACCCGTCTGCATCAGCGCAAGGCATACTACATCTCTGCTGAGTACCTGATCGGCCGTTTGGTGTATTCCAACCTGTTCAATCTGGGTATTCTGGATGAGATGAAGCAGCTGTTTGCCGAGCGGGGCGTGGACCTTGCCATCCTGGAGGATATCGAGGATGCCGCTCTGGGTAACGGTGGTCTGGGCCGTCTGGCAGCCTGCTTCCTGGACTCCGCAGCATCCATCAATGTTCCTCTGTCCGGCTACGGTCTGCGCTACAAGTTCGGCCTGTTCAAGCAGAGCTTTGATGCAAACGGCAGCCAGAAGGAGAATGCCGATGACTGGTCCAAGTACGGTGATCCCTGGTCCTACCGCCGCTATAACCATACCGTCAAGGTGTCTTTCCCCGACCACACCGTTCTGGCAGTGCCTTATGACGTTCCCGTTGTGGGCTACGGCACCAAGAACATCGGCACCCTGCGCCTGTGGCAGTGTGAGGCTGAGGAAGAACTGGACTTCAACGCCTTCAATGACCAGGACTACCTGCGTGCTCTGACCCAGAAGAACAAGGCTGAGGACATCACCCGTGTTCTGTATCCCAATGACTCCACCTGGGAGGGCAAGCGCCTGCGCCTGAAGCAGCAGTATGTGCTGTCTTCCGCTTCTTTGCAGGATATGCTGCGGGTGTATAAGTCTGCCCACGGCACCGACCTGAGCCACTTTGCCGACTACTATGCCATCCAGCTGAATGATACCCACCCGGCTATGTCCATCCCTGAGCTGATCCGCCTTTTGATGAAGGAGGGCATGGACTTCGATCAGAGCTTCGATATTGCCCGCCGTACCTTCTCTTACACCAACCACACCGTTATGGGCGAGGCACTGGAGAAGTGGCCTCTGGATCTGATGCACAGTGTTGTGCCTGAGATCGTGGATATCATCAACCGCATCGACGAGAAGCTCAAGAGCGAGCATCCCGGTCTGTTCATCGTCCGTGACAATACCGCCCATATGGCAAACCTCAGTGTTTACGTGGGCACCTATGTCAACGGTGTTGCGGAGATCCACTCCCAGATCCTGAAGGACGACTGCTTCAAGGACTGGTATAAGGCATTCCCCGACCGGTTCCAGAACAAGACCAACGGCGTGACCCCCCGCCGCTGGATGGGTCTGTGCAACCCCGAGCTGACCCAGCTCATTAAGTACCGCATCGGCGGCGACTTCCTGAAGGATCTGGACCGCCTGAATAAGCTCAAGCCCATGATCGATGATGACATGGTCCGCCAGTTCAATGCCATCAAGCGGCAGAAGAAGGAGCAGCTTTGCAAGGTAGTGGCGCAGAAGGAAGGCGTAAAGCTCAGCCCCGACTTCATGTTCGATGTGCAGGTCAAGCGCGCCCACGAGTATAAGCGCCAGCTGCTCAACGCCCTTTCCATCGTGGATATCTACTTCCGTCTGAAGGACGGCAGCCTTAAGGACTTCCAGCCCACGGTTTATCTGTTCGGTGCCAAGTCCGCTCCCGGCTATGCCCGGGCAAAGAGCGTGATCCGCTACATCAACCGGATCGCCAAGATGATTAACAACGACCCCGATATGCAGGATAAGCTGAAGGTGGTCTTTGTCCAGAACTACAACTGCTCCTACGCTGAGCATATCATCCCCGCAGCTGATGTTTCCGAGCAGATCTCTCCTGCCGGCACAGAGGCGTCCGGTACCGGCAACATGAAGCTGATGCTCAACGGTGCGGTCACCTTGGGAACTATGGATGGTGCCAATGTGGAGATCGTCAAGGAAGCAGGCATGGAGAACAACTATATCTTCGGTGCCACCGTGGAGCAGATCAACGCCAGCCGGGATTCCTACAACCCCCGTTGGATCTACGACCACAATCCCAGACTGCACCGTGCGCTGGATACTCTGGTGGACGGCACCGTTCCCTGTGACGACGGTCAGCGGGACCTGTACCACGCCATTCTGGACGGCACTTCCTGGCACCGTGCAGACCACTACTTCCTGTGCATGGACTACGATTCCTATATGGAAGCAAAGCTTAAGGCCAATTCCGACTACAAGGACCGTCTGGCCTTTGGCCGCAAGTGCCTGATGAACATTGCCAGCGGTGGCAAGTTCTCCTCCGACCGTACCATCCGTCAGTACGCAGAAGAGATCTGGCACATCCAGCCCACCCAGTTCTAAAGGATCTTAAAATCCCGCCTCAAACGAGGCGGGATTTTAGCGTATATCGTCAAATTCCGGTTTGTCGAGCTGACGCTCGATAATAATTGAAAATGGAAAATGGAAAATTGAAAATGATTGTGTCGGCTACGCCGACGTTTTAAATTATTTTCCGAAGGAAAATACCACAATTTTCAACTTTCAACTTTCAATTTTCAATTC
>JAFSFK010000156.1 GCA_017435245.1 Oscillospiraceae bacterium
AAATGGAAAATGGAAAATTGAAAATGATTGTGTCGGCTACGCCGACGTTTTAAATTATTTTCCGAAGGAAAATACCACAATTTTCAACTTTCAACTTTCAATTTTCAATTCGCTCGTCAGAGCGTTAAATCGGAATTTGTTGATGGGAAAGGGAAAATGTCTTAAAATGGGACCGTTTTGAGAACAGAATGTGAATCGTGTGCATTGACGTGGACTGAGAAATACCATACAATAAGGGTGTAAAAAAGAAAAGGAGAGTATCATTATGCGTGTTTTGAATATCGGTTCTCTGAATATCGACTATGTTTACTCCGTTGACCACATCATCCTTCCCGGTGAGACCGAGGATACCGGCAGCCGCAATGTTTTTCTGGGCGGCAAGGGCATCAATCAGTCCTGCGCCGTGGCCAAGGCCGGTGTGGAGGTCTGGCACGGCGGCCTTATCGGTGAGGAGGGCAAGATGTTTTTGGATGCCTGCGACGAGTATGGTGTTAACCGTACCTACATCCGTACTGTAGAGGGTCCCAATGGTCACACCGTCATCCAGATCGACAAGAATGCCCAGAACAGCATCCTCCTCTTTGGCGGTGCAAATCAGAGATTTACCAAGGATTTTATCGATGAGATCCTTGCCAATTTCACTTCTCAGGATATTTTGCTGCTGCAGAATGAGGTGAATCTGCTTGCGTATATGGTGGACAGAGCCTATGAAAAGGGAATGACCATCGTTCTGAACCCCTCTCCCTTTAACGACAAGCTCAAGAGCGTGGATATGGGAAAGGTGAGTATCTTCATCCTCAACGAGGTGGAGGGGTTCCAGCTGACCGGGGAGAATGACCCGGATAAGATCCTGCAGAAAATGCACCAGCTGTATCCCAACGCCAGAATTATGCTGACGCTGGGCAAGGACGGCGCTGTTTACTTTGACGGTGAGCAGAAGGTCTATCAGCCCATTTTCCCCGTTCAGGCCGTGGACACCACTGCCGCCGGTGACACCTTTACCGGCTACTTCCTGGCTGGTCTGGTGGAAGGGTTGCCTATCCCCGAGATCTTGAAGATGAGTGCCAAGGCATCCTCCATTTGTGTTACCCGTCCGGGTGCGGTACCCTCTGTTCCTTACCGGGCGGAGGTTATGGAAGCGCTGAAATAAGTATTTACAGGGAAGAACCATCGGTTCTTCCCTGTTTTTTATGGGTTAAATTCCGTTTTCTCGAGCTGATCCTTCGTTAGAATCCGCCCCTACAATTCCTAGTGTAGGCTGCTGGATAAACTGGAATTGGGCAAAATAATGCCCTCTGTGGGAAACCACAGAGGGCGTATTAATTATTTAAAAGAAGGCAGCGGAGGACGGATATACCGCTCGTGGCTGGCGGGAGCCGGTCGGGCGTACACGCCGGATACCAAGCCCAGCATTGCGTACAGGGACACCAGCGATGAGCCGCCGTAGCTGATGAAGGGCAGGGTCAGTCCGATAACCGGCATCACACCGATGCACATACCCACATTGACGATGATCTGGAAGATCAGGGCCGAGGCTGCACCGTAGCAGATCAGCCGGCGCATATAGTCCTGGCTTCGGTTGCCTACCCAGATACACCGGGCGATGATCAGCACCAGCAGGGTGATGGCCAGTAAGCATCCCAAAAATCCCAATTCCTCGCCGATGGCAGAGAAAATATAGTCGGTATGCTGGGCATATAATGCCTCAGGGGTTTGGGTGCGGTTGCCGTTGAACAGCCCCTGTCCGGTCATTCCGCCGCCGGTAAGGCTGCGCAGGCTTCGCATCGTATGGTACCGGGCGCTGGTGCCCAGAGGATCCAGTTCCGGGTCGAAAAGCACCTGGATACGCAGCTGCTGATAGGGGTCCATAACATAAGTGTAAATGAAGGGCAGGAGCACCGCAAGTCCGCCACCGCCTACTGCGAACCAGAGCATACTCACACCGCCGGAATAGGCCATACCGATGAAAACAAACACGAAGATCAGGGAAACACCGGCATCGCCGGACAGCACCATATTCAGTCCCACCAGGATTCCCAGGTGAAACACCATCTGCAGCACCGAGGGGATGGAGGAGATCCGGTTCTGGTTGGCACCCATAACCGAGGCCATTATGAGAATGTAGGTGATCTTGCAGATCTCCGCAGGCTGGATGTCTACCGGCAGCAGAGGGAAGTTCAGCCAGCTGCGGTTGCCGGAGCCGTTATCCGTGCCGAAGGGGATTAGAAGCAGAAGCAGGAAGGTATTAAAGATAACCAGGCTCATCCGGTGTTCTGAGAAAAATTCCGCATCCACCGAGGACATGATCACGTATAACAAAATGCCCAGCAGTGCGGCAACAATGTGGATCAGCACGTAACGAACGGAGCCCATCGTATTGGCGGCACTGGAGATGACCAGACAGCCGTAGGCAGTAGTCACCACGCACAAAAGCAGCAGCACCAGATCGCCCTTGCGAAGGGCATCACGCAGTGTGCGAAGATATCGACCCATATTGTCACCTCCTTTTCGGTCCATTATAGCAGTTCTCCGGCGGATTGTAAAGGAATAGGATTGAAAGTTAACAAATTCCGGTTTAGCGCTCTGCCGAGCGAATTGAAAATTGAAAGTTGAAAATTGAAAATTGTGGTATTTTCCTCTGGAAAATAATTTAAATAGTGGCCGAAGGCCACACAATCATTTTCAATTATCCATTTTCCATTTTCAATTATTATCGAGCG
>JAFSFK010000157.1 GCA_017435245.1 Oscillospiraceae bacterium
AAAGTTGAAAGTTGAAAATTGTGGTATTTTCCTTCGGAAAATAATTTAAAACGTCGGCGTAGCCGACACAATCATTTTCAATTTTCCATTTTCCATTTTCAATTATTATCGAGCGTCAGCTCGATAAACCGGAATTTGAAGCTGGGATGACGGCAAAAACGAGGAACTCCGGGGAGTTCCTCGTTTGATTTATTCGGTCAGTCCTGCCCGCTTGCGCAGTTGGGCTACCGCCACGCCGTATGCCTTGCAGCCGTAGCCCTCAGGGTCGGGAGTATACTCTTCGCCTGTGAGCAAAGTCACCATCTGGGCAAGATAATGGGGATTCTTGGCAAGGAAAGGTCCGATCAGCTGCGTACCGAAGAAGTTTCCTTCCCGGATGCCCTCAGCGGAAGACATCTTGTCGTTGCCCAGGTTCTTGTTCAGCACCAGCTGCAGCAGGGGATTTTCAATACCCTCGTAGCGGCAGGAGGTGTTGATAAAGCCCAAAGTCTCGGGGCTGCCCTGGGTGAGAACATCGCCCAGATAGCGCTTATCGTCAATGGCGGTTTTGTAGCCGAAAATTCCCAGAGCGGGAGCGCCATTCAACGTCTTGCCAAACAGTGCCATGGCATTGCCGGTGGCAAGCCAAACCTTGCTGCGCACACTTGCGGAGATCTTTTCGGCGTGGGGCAGCAGCCGCTCCAACGCAACCATCAGGTTGTCCTCGGTGCCGGAGCCGATATAGATAAAATCGTAGTTTTCAAACTGGGCGTTGCCGTCTTCGCATTCGGTGACGGTGCTTCCGGGCAGCGCATTATTCAAAATGGCCACGTTGCCGTACTCGCCGTACAGGCTCAGAAGCCGGGGGAACAGGTGCAGGATTTTAATTTCTTTCATAGCTCCTCCTTAGCCTGACCGATACAATCCGAACCAGCCCAAGTGGGTGTCTGATCGGCTCAGGCAACATTTTACTCATTGATGGGCGTTAGCCCATCGGCTTCTTAAAATCTCGCCTGAACCAATCATCCGTTCCTCTTGGGTCCCCGATTTCTGGGTTGCAGGATTGTTCTAAGGCAAGGTACCGTTTTGCAGATGGGCTTGCTGCCCTTCAAAAAGCGGCAACGCAGCTTTAGGGCAATCCTGCAATCCAGAAACTGGTTCGGATTATATCGTTCAGGCTACTTCGCCACAGGGCCTTGTACCTTTACCCGGTCAAAGAGCTTTTCCTTGTCGGAGAAGCAGGTGACGGCATAAAGGGCATTGTCGGTTTTCTCTGCGATGAGCTGACCCATCTTGTCAAGATCCGGCTCTACGATCACTTCCGCAGTCTGGATATTGGCGCTTTGGAACCGCAGGGCAAGGTCGTAGGCATACTTGCCGGTGAGGATGATCTTCTTGACGGAGGTGTTATTCAGCATCTCAAAGGAGATATCCCACAGCCAGCTGGTCTCGGCGGTGTAGTATTTCCGGCTGATGGCATCCACCAGGATCACCAAGGTGGAAGCCTCCTTCCGGGAGGCAACATAGCCAAGGCTCTGGTTGTAGGAAGTGGAGTTTTCGTGCTTAGAGGTAATCAGCAAGCCCTTGTTTTCACCGGCAGTGAAACGGACGATGCGCCCGTTTTTCATCACGAAGGCGCTGAGCATCCGGGCAACCTCTTTACCCACAAGGCCTGCGATGCAGGCAGCGGCGTAGGCGGCGCAGAGGTTATAGACATTATATTTGCTGGCAAATTCCAGACAAATGGGATCTCCGTTGATGGTAATGGCGTTGCTTTCAAAGTCCATACTGTCCACGGTATAGGTGGTTTCCGGACGGGCAAACCCACAGCCGGTGCAGCGGTAGCTGCCCAAGTGGGTGTAGTGGAAGTAGTCATAGACCATTTCTGCCTTGCACCGGGGGCAGTAATGGCAGTCGTTAAAGAGCGCATCGGAAACCTCGGTAGAGTAGGCATTGCGGTCCATACCGAAGTAGATCACCTTGTCCCGCCCCTTTGCCAGATCGCAGACGATGGGATCGTCAGCATTCAGCACCAGCGTGGCATCCGGAACAAGATCCACCGCATCCTGCACGGCCGCTGCCACCCGGTAGGGATGGGCGTTGCGGGTCAGCTGGTCACGGTAGAGGTTGGTGATGACGAACACCGTGGGCTTGATGTGCCGGAAGGTCAGTCTTGCAAACCGCTCGTCACTTTCCAGCAGGACAATATCGCCCTTTACCTTGCCGGTGAGGGTGGCGCTTTTCAGCAGTAAGGTGGTAACACCTTCGATCTGATTGCTGCCTTCCTTATTAAATACCACCTTTTTGCCGCCATCCTGCAAAACCTTGGCAAGCATCTCCACGGTGGAGGTCTTACCGTTGGAGCCGGTGACGGCGATGATATTCTCCGGCAGGCTCAGCCGGGAAAGAATATCAGGACAAAGCTTCAATGCAATGGCGCCAGGCAGACTGGAGCCTTTGCCCAGCAGCTTGCCGGCAATTACCAGCAGCTTGCAGATGAGTATGGTAAGGATCTTCATAATAATCTCCTTTGTATCTGTTTGGGCTCTATTATACTGCGAAACAACAGCAGATGCAACTAGTTCATGGTGCCCTCGGCACGGAGGAACAGCTGACCGATCCGGCTGCGCAGGGCTTTTCCCTCGGGAGTATCGGCGGTGCCCTCGGTGTCGATCCACTGGGCGGATGCCTTTTGGGCTAAGGTAAGGGTCTGTAGATCGCAGCTTAAATTTGCCACCCGGAACACCGGAAGCCCAGACTGCCGGGAGCCGAAGAAGTCGCCGGGGCCCCGCATCTGCAGATCCTCCTCTGCGATCTTAAAGCCGTCGGTGGTCTTGCATAGGGCCTTCAGCCGCTGGAGCGTCTCGGGATTTTTGTTATGGGAGGTGAGGATGCAGTAGCTCTTGGCTTTGCCACGACCCACCCGACCCCGGAGCTGATGGAGTTGGCTCAGGCCGAAGCGGTCGGCATCCTCAATGACCATCAATGTGGCGTTGGGAACATCCACGCCAACTTCAATAACCGTAGTGGCAACCAACACATCCCCGTCTCCCCGGGCGAAGGCCGCCATTACTTCTTCCTTTTCCGCAGCCTTCATCTGACCGTGGATCAGCAATACCCGCAGGTCGGGGAATACGGTTTTTTGCAGGGTTTGCGCCCAGACCTCAGCGGATTTTATGTCCAGTTCCTCATTTTCCTCCACTGCAGGACAGACCACAAAGCACTGATGGCCTTCCGATACCTGCTTGCGGATGAAATTATTGATCCGGGCACGGTAGGATTCGTTCACTAAGAAGGTGTCCACCGGCTCTCTGCCGGGGGGGAGCTCGTCCAGAATGGAGACCTCCAGATCACCGTACATGATCAGCGCCAAGGTTCGGGGGATGGGGGTGGCGGACATCACCAAAAGATGGGGATCTTGTCCCTTTGCCGAAAGCTTGGAGCGCTGGGCAACGCCGAATCGGTGCTGTTCGTCGGTGACCACCAGACCCAAGTTATGAAACACCGTGGCATCGGAAACCAAGGCGTGGGTGCCGATAATGAAATCCACTTCCCCGGTTTCGATGGCTTCCCGGGTCAGTTTTTTCTGCTTGGGGGTCAGCGAGCCGGTGAGCAGGCAAGTGCGGATGCCCAGAGGCGCTAAAAGCTTGGAAAGGCCGCTGTAATGCTGCTCTGCCAGGATTTCTGTGGGGGCCATCATTGCTGCCTGGAAGCCGTTTTTCACTGCCAGGTATGCCGCTGCGGCAGCCACCATGGTTTTTCCGCTGCCCACGTCGCCTTGAACCAGACGGTTCATAGGAGCGCCGGAAAGAAGGTCGGAACGGATGTCCTCGATCGCTCTGCGCTGGGCACCGGTGAGGGTAAAGGGCAGGGCGTTGTAAAAGGCAGTTAGATCCAGATACCCATAGGGGGTGGATTTTTTTTGTGCCCGGGCGGCACGCATCAAAGAAAGACCCGCAGAGAATACGAAAAATTCTTCAAAAATCAGACGGCGCTTTGCCATCTCTGCCTCCTCCATAGAGGCAGGCTCATGGATGGCAAAATATGCCCGCTCCGCAGGCAAAATGCCATACTCCATCCGTACCGATTCCGGCAGAATCTCCGCCGGGGGATCGCAGATCGCCAGCGCTTGCTGCACCGCTTTGAGCACCGACGCATTGGAAAGTCCGGCGGTGAGGGGGTACTTTGGCAGGATCCGCCTGGTGTTGATGGGGGCGCTGTCCAATGCCTCGAACACCGGAGAGGTCATATTGTAGCCGATGAAGTCACCGGAAACTGCGCCGTAGAAGATATACTCCTTGCCGTACTGCAGCTGTTCGGTGGCGTATTTTTGATTGAAGAAGGTCAGATTCAGCCGGGCAGTATGGTCTGCTACCTGTACCCGGGTGATATCCAATCCCTTGCGGATATGGCTGGTGCGGGGGGTGTTCATCACCATAGCCTTAAAGCAGGCAGGCACATCCACCTCCAATTTATCAATGGTCACCAGCTTTGTGCGGTCTTCATAAGCTCTGGGAAAATGGCAGATGAGGTCCTGCAAAGTGAAAATGTTCAGCGCCGCAAACTGCTTTGCCTTGGTAGGACCTACGCCTTTTAATATGGTAACGGGATCGGATAGCTTCGCCACGACCTCACCTCCTTTTATTATAGTATAGCACAGATTCTGATAAACGGCTATATAAATTCCAATTTATCGAGCCATCAGATTAGCACATCCAAAGGCTCCCTTGCCTAAAGGGAGCTGTCAAAAATCTTTGATTTTGACTGAGGGATTCGCAGCAATCGGCATCAGTATACGATAGATTTAGGCGAATTCGTACAATATCCCCCCGTCAGTGCTTACGCACTGCCACCCCCC
>JAFSFK010000158.1 GCA_017435245.1 Oscillospiraceae bacterium
AAAGTTGAAAGTTGAAAATTGTGGTATTTTCCTTCGGAAAATAATTTAAAACGTCGGCGTAGCCGACACAATCATTTTCAATTTTCCATTTTCCATTTTCAATTATTATCGAGCGTCAGCTCGATAAACCGGAATTTGAAGATGCGACGATACCGAGCGTAAATATATCGTTTATTACCGTACCGTGCACGCATTGCCTGCCGGTGCATCCCGGCCGATAAACCGGAATTTGAAAAGAGGATTCTTGATGGCAGGATTGCTTTGACAAGACTGATCGGATGATATAAAATAATATCAAACGGGATGGAGGTGAGTGCTATGCTTTACAGGAACGGCTATATTTTTGCCGGGGATGGGAAATTTCATTACGGCAGCTTCAGCGTGGAAAACGGAACATTCTCTCAGGTGCTGGAAGATATGCCTCGGGAGGATGGTATCGACCTGCAGGGAGCGTATGTGATCCCCGGATTGGTGGATATCCATATTCACGGCAACTCCGGCGGGGATTTTTCTGACGGGGATTATGAAAGCCTTGTAAAGATGGCCAAATATCTGGCGCAGAACGGCATCACCTCTTTTGCCCCTGCATCGATGACACTTCCCTATGAGGTGCTGGAAAAGGCATTTGCCACTGGCGCAAAACTTCGGGAGGAAAAGCCGGACGGCTGTGCCCGAATTATGGGGATCCAGATGGAAGGACCCTTCTTCTCCGAGAAGAAAAAGGGTGCCCAGAACGGAGCATACCTGAAAATGCCGGATTTTGATGCGTTTCAAAAGCTGTATGATGACTGCGGAGGACTCATTAAAATTGCGGACGTTGCACCGGAGCTGCCGGGTGCTGTAGAATTCATCCGGTGGGCATCCCGACTTTGTACGGTGTCCGTGGCCCACACAGATGCGGATTACGAAGCGGCAAAGGCGGCTTTTGATGCCGGAGCAACCCATCTGACCCACCTGTTTAACGGAATGCCTTCCATCCATCACAGAGCTCCGGGAGTTATCGGTGCCGCATCGGAGAAGGAGAATGTCCGGGCAGAGCTGATCTGCGACGGTATCCATATCCATCCCAGTGCTGTGCGGATGGCCTTTCGGCTGTTTCCGGGGCGGATCTGCCTGATCTCCGACGCCCTGCGCTGCTGCGGTATGCCTGACGGGCAATATGAGCTGGGCGGTCAAGGGGTTACGCTTACCGGAAATGAGGCAAGACTTGCCGACGGCACCCTGGCAGGCTCGGTGACAAATCTGTATGAATGTATGAAAAAAGCGGTAGAATTTGGCATTTCCCGGGAGGAGGCCATCCTTTCCGCAACCTTAAATCCTGCAAAGGCACTGGGCTGCGAAAATGAGATCGGCTCCATTGCTCCCGGAAAACGGGCGGATTTTATCATCTGTGATGAAGAACTCAACCGCAAGGCGGTATATCTGGCAGGCAGGAAATTATAAGCAATTGGCGGAGGCGACTGTTATGAATTATATGGACCATTATCAGAAGATCGGAGATCTTATTACACTGCTGGGCGACTTCCCACTGCCGGAGGGAGAACTGACCCGGCAGCAGAATGGATTCTCCTATCAAAATGAAACGGTGGAAGTGGCGGCGGAATTTGAAAACCACCCATCCGGTGTGGTGCTGCGCCGGGACAGGGTGAAGAATATATCTGACCACCCCATCACCATTCGCACCGCACTGAGCAAGTTTGTGTTCAACTCCGGCGAATTTGAGGTTTACACCCAGTACAACGAGAACAACTGGGAGGGTCAGGACGGCTGGCAGAAGCTGGTCACGGA
>JAFSFK010000159.1 GCA_017435245.1 Oscillospiraceae bacterium
CGTGACGGATGAGGTGTACAGTAGAATGTTACGAATTTGCCGAAAACCGATGTGTAATCGCAACATTTTCTGCACACCTCATCAGTCAAAAATCAAAGATTTTTGACAGCTTCCCCTCAAGGGGAAGCCTTTGGTGGAGCATCGCAACAGCTCGATAAACTGGAATTTGAACTGTATATTGTATTTTCTCCCCGGAACCATTATAATGAAGAAAAGTAAACAGGAGGAATCGGCTATGGAATATAGAATTTTAGGAAAAACCGGACTGAAAGTTTCCCGGCTGGGTTTTGGCGGCATTCCCATCCAACGCATTGATGCTGAGGGTACAAAGGTACTTGTGCAGAAGCTGCTGGAAACCGGGGTCAATTATATCGATACCGCCCGGGGCTATACGGTCAGTGAGGAGTACTTAGGTTATGCTCTTGAGGGCATCCGGGACAAGTTCATTATTGCTACCAAGAGTATGGCCCGCACCAAAGAGGCAATGGTAAAGGACATTGACATCAGCCTTAAGAACCTGCGTACCGATTATATTGACCTGTATCAGATTCATAACCCCACCGCTGCGGACTTGGAGCAGGTACAGGCTCCCGGCGGTGCGCTGGAAGCACTACAGGAAGCCAAGGCTGCCGGCAAAATCGGCCACATCGGCGTGACGCTGCACAGCGTGGATTTGTTTAAACAGGCGGTAAACTTTGACTGGGTCGAGACCATTATGTTCCCCTACAATATTGTGGAAACCCAAGGTGAGAAATACATCCGCATCTGCGCCCAGAAGGATATCGGCTTTATCGCTATGAAGCCCCTTGCAGGCGGTGCTATTGACGATGCATCTTTGGCGCTGCGCTTTATCGCAGCCAACCCGGATGTGACGGTTGCCATCCCCGGTATGGCAAAGATCGAAGAACTGGAGCAGAATGATCTGGCTATGTCGGACACTTCTGCGCTGCGTACGGAGGAACTGGAAAAGATCCAGAACATCCGCAATACCCTGGGCACACAGTTCTGCCGCCGGTGCAATTACTGCGCACCTTGCTCTGCGGGCATTTCCATTTACTCCATGTTCCTGATGGAAGGCTACTACAACCGCTATAATCTGCAGGACTGGGCAACCGCCCGGTATATGGCTATGGACAAGACCGCCTCCGACTGTATCGGCTGCGGTGCCTGTGAAGACCGCTGCCCCTACAACCTGCCTATCCGTAAAATGCTCAAGAAGGTGGAGAAGCTTTTTGGCAAATAAACTGGATTACGATTTTTACCATAGACCCTGCCTGGAGGTCGCCCGGGACTTGGTGGGAAAGGTTTTGGTTCACGGGGATAAGCGTTTGCGGATATCCGAAACTGAAGGCTACTGCGGCGAAACTGACACTGCCTGCCACGCCCACAAGGGAAGAACCCAGCGGACGGAAGTGATGTATAAGGAAGCCGGAACGGTGTATATCTATCTTTGCTACGGCATTCATTGGCTGCTGAACATCGTCACCGGGGAAGAAAATGAACCGGAGGCGGTGCTGATTAGGGCTTGCGTAGACGCGGAAGGCCCCGGCAAGCTGACAAAGGCACTAGGCATTACCGGAGAATTGAACCGCACCTCCGTGTGCGATGGTCAGCTGTATATTGAAGATGACGGCTACCAATGTGAAGTGGTGACCGACAAGCGGGTAGGCATCGCCTACGCCTCACAGGAAGATCAGGATAGATTGTGGCGGTTTAAAATGAAATAAAAACAGCCCGGCTCGTGTGAGCCGGGCTGTTTGCATATATTTTAGATTTCCAGATCCATTTGGGAGATAACAGCAGCGCAGCGGGGGCAAAGACCCTCGGCGTTAGCCTCCAGAGAGTGCATCCAGCAGCGGGGGCACTTTTCGCCCTTGGCTTCGGATACACCGATAGTCAGGTTGGGGTAGTTCACACCCTGTGCCACCTGAGCGCCCTCCTCGGGAGCAGCCCAGTCGCAGGCGGAAACGATGCAAATTTCTGCCAGATTCAGGCCTTCACAGGCGGCCTTCAAAGCCTCGTCCTCGCAAGCCAGCGTGACATGAGCCTCCAAAGCCTTACCGATCCGCTTGTCGGCACGGGCCATTTCCAGAACGCCGTTCACATCCTGGCGCAGCTTCATAACGGTATCCCACTTTTCCATAGCGGCATCGTCCAGGCAGTAACCCTCAAAGTTCTCGGGCATCTGGTTCAGCAGGACGTTACGCACATCGTCGTCTTCACGGTGGGGCATTGCCTGCCAGATCTCATCGCAGGTGAAGGCCAGGATGGGAGCGAACAGCTTTGCCATAGCATCCAGGATCAGATACAGGGCGCTCTGTGCGCTGCGGCGGCGCAGGCCGTCCTTTGCCTCGCAGTACAGGCGGTCCTTGAGGATGTCCAGATAGAAGGAGGAGAGCTCGACCACGCAGAAGTCGTTGATGGCGTGGGTAATGTTGTGGAACTCGTAGTTGTCGTAAGCCTTGCGGCAATACTTCACCAGAGTGTCCAGCTTGGTCAGTGCCCATTTATCCAGCTCTTCCATATCGCTAGCCGCCACCAGATTGTTGGGGTCAAACTCATTGAGGTTACCCAGACAGTAGCGGGCGGTGTTACGGAACTTCAGGTAGTTCTGAGCAATCTGCTTGAAGATCTCCTTGGAGCAGCGCACGTCGGCGTGGTAGTCAGAAGAGGCTGCCCACAGACGGACAATATCGGCACCGAAGTCCTTGATAAGGTCAGCGGGGTCAACGCCGTTGCCCAAACTCTTGTGCATTGCACGGCCCTGTCCGTCAACCACCCAGCCGTGGGTCAGCACCTGACGGAAGGGAGCGCCCTGATCCAGAGCGCCGACAGAGGTCAGCAAGGAGGACTGGAACCAACCACGGTACTGGTCAGCACCTTCCAGATAAACATCTGCGGGCCACAGCTCGGGAGTGTCCTTCATCAAGGATGCGTAGTGAGTAGAGCCGGAGTCGAACCAGCAGTCCAGGGTATCGGTCTCCTTGTCAAATTCCTTACCGCCGCAGTGGGGGCAGGTGAAGCCATCGGGAACCAGCTCCATCGCTTCCTTCTCAAACCATACATTGGAGCCGTGCTCGTCAAAGAGGGCAGAGATCTTGGCGATGGAATCGGGATTGGAAACCGGCTTGCCGCAGTCCTTGCAGTAGAACACAGGGATGGGTAGACCCCAGCGGCGCTGACGGCTGATACACCAGTCGGCACGCTCCCGGATCATGCTGGTCATACGGTCCTCGCCCCAGGCGGGGAACCACTTAACATTTTCGATGGCCTTCACAGCGGCATCCTTGAAGGACTCCACAGAACAGAACC
>JAFSFK010000160.1 GCA_017435245.1 Oscillospiraceae bacterium
CGCTCGATAATAATTGAAAATGGAAAATGGATAATTGAAAATGATTGTGTGGCCTTCGGCCACTATTTAAATTATTTTCCAGAGGAAAATACCACAATTTTCAATTTTCAACTTTCAATTTTCAATTCGCTCGGCAGAGCGATAAACCGGAATTTGCTGCTGTATTTCCGGGAGAAGGTGTGGTATAATGGCATCAAATGAAACTTGGAGGCGTCCAATGAATTTATCTGCCATCAGCCATCGCAGCTTGTTTACCGACTGCTATGCAAAAAATGAGAAGGAAGTGACCCTGAATATCCGTACCGGTAAGGATGTGACGGCGGTCAATCTGATGTTTGACGATCCCTATGCCTACGGCATTTCCGGCGATATCCACTGGATCGGAAGAGAGCTTCCTATGGTTTTGTCCCGGGAACTGAAGCATCATTATATCTATTCGGTAACTCTGGCACCGGAGTACCGCCGTCTGCAGTACTATTTTGAGATCTTCAGCGGGGAAGAAAAGGTGCTGCTGTTTGAGGATGACTTCTACACCGATGAATCTATTGAAAAACCGGGCAGACTGAAGCAGTATTTCAAATTCCCGTATCTTAACAAATGCGATGTGATCTCGCCTCCCGAATGGGTGGCGGATACGGTGTGGTATCAGATCATGCCCGACCGGTTCTGCCGTGGCGGTGACCATCAACGCCGTATGCCCCAAAAAAGTTGGGAGGACCGGGATGCCATTGGCTATGAGGATTTCTTCGGCGGTGACCTGCGTGGTATTATCCAAAAGCTTCCTTACTTGCAGGAGCTGGGGATCACCGGTATTTACCTGCTGCCGGTCTTTGAATCCGATACCAACCACAAGTACAACATTTTCGATTATACCAGGATCGACCCGGATTTCGGAACGGAAGAGGATCTGATTGAATTGGTCAGCACGGCCCACAGCCTGGGGATCCGGGTGATGCTGGATGCGGTGTTCAATCATTCCGGCACGGCATTTTTTGCCTGGCAGGATGTCTGGGAGAAGGGGGAGCGGTCTCAGTATTTCGACTGGTTCTGCATCCATAAGACCCCCTTTGAGCGCAAGTATGCCAGTCTTGCCGACGGTCGCTTTGATGGCTTTGCATTTCTCGACAATATGCCCAAGCTGAATACCGGAAATCCGGAGGTGGCGGCGTATTTCGAGAATATCTGTGCCCACTGGGTAAAGGATTGGGGAATCGATGGGATCCGGTTCGATGTGGGCAACGAGGTGTCCCACAGCTTTCTGAAGGGCTTGCGCCGGTCGTTAAAGCAGCTGAACCCCGACCTCTTCCTGCTGGGAGAGATCTGGCACGATGCTGCTCCCTGGCTTATGGGGGATGAGTATGATTCGGTGATGAACTATCCCTTCTTTGAGAGTATGCACAATTTCTGGGTAGATGAAAATGCCACTTCCCGGGATCTGATGTACGCAATGGAGCGGGTGTACAGCCTGTATCCGGAGCAAATAAACCGGGTGCTGTTCAATCATTTGGATACCCACGATACGATGCGTTCCCGTAACCGCTGCGGCAGCCTGGATGCGTTCTACCATCAGCAGACGATGCTGATGACCCTGCCGGGAACGGTCTGCATCTATTACGGTACGGAGATCGCAATGCCCGGCGGTCACGATCCGGACTGCCGTAAGACTATGCCCTGGCAGAAGATCGAAGCAGGGGAGTATGCTGCCCAGCAAAGTATTACCAAGTCCCTGATCGCCCTTAGAAAGACATACTCTCAGCTTCGGGAGGAGAGGATCCTGTGGCATCACGATGCGGAGCATCCCCGGCTGGTCTGCTATGACCGCCCGGGTGAGCAGACCCTGCGGGTGTATCTGAACAATACAAATGAAGAGATCTGCGTCAGTGGTGAGACGGTGTTTGCCTATCGGCATGAAAGTGGCAAGCTGCTCCCCGGCGGAATTGCAATTACTGTTTTTTCCTGTTTACAAGATTTTGCGTGACTGGTATAATGGGGAAAACGATCACAGGAGGTAGCTATGCATATTGCCGGACTACAAAAAATGACTTTGCTGGATTTCCCGGGAAAAGTGGCCTGCACCGTGTTTTTGCAGGGGTGCAATTTCCGCTGCCCCTTCTGCCACAACAGTGACCTTTTGGGTAAGGATGGACCGGAGGGGATGACTGATGAAGAATTGCTTAAATTCCTGGATAAGCGCCGGGGGCTTCTGGATGCCGTTTGTATCACCGGCGGTGAACCCACCCTGCAGCCGGAGCTGGAAAAGCTGATCTGTGCCATTAAGGAAATGGGCTATGCCGTAAAGCTGGACACCAATGGTGCCAAGCCGGAGATTTTGAAGAAGCTTTCCCAGCAGGGACTTCTTGACTATGTGGCAATGGATATCAAAAATTCTCCCGAGGGTTACGGCGAAACAGTGGGGGTTCCCGGGATGGACATTTCCCGGGTGGAGCAGAGTATAAAATTCCTGCTGGCAGGGGAGCAGCCCTATGAATTTCGTACCACCGTGGTGGCGGAGTTGCACGATGAAACTACTATGGAAAGTATGGGCAAATGGCTCAGCACGCTGGTTCCCGGAAAGAAACCGGTCAAGCTCTTTCTCCAGGGATATATCGACCGGGACAGCGTTCTGAAGGAAGGACTTCACCCCTGCTCCCGTGAGCAGATGGAAAGCTTTGTCCGTATACTAAGGCCGTTTGTGGATGCGGTGGAGATACGTGGGATGGAGTAAAAACACTATATATTGTGTTTTGTGAAAAATATTTGCCCCAACATATTGACAAACTCGAAAACTGTGGTTATAATACAGGCACTGTCGCATTTTAGACATTGCCTGTATTTACTTTTTTAGGAGGTTTCCATATGTATCGTGTTGTAAAGCGTGATGGCGGTACCGTTGATTTTGACGTAAGCAAGATCAGCAACGCCATGATCAAGGCCTTTGAGGCCCAGAACCGTAATTATCATCCCAGCGTTATCAATATGCTGGCCCTGCAGGTCACTTCTGATTTTGAACCCAAGATCAAGAACGGCCAGATCGCAGTGGAAGACATTCAGGACAGCGTGGAGCAGGTCCTGTCTGCTGCCGGTTATGCCGATGTTGCCAAGGCATACATCCTGTACCGTAAGCAGCGGGAGAAGATCCGCAACGTCAACTCCGCTCTGCTCAACTACAAGGACCTGGTGGACAACTACCTGCAGATCAACGACTGGCGTGTGAAGGAGAATTCTACCGTTACCTACTCCGTCGGTGGCCTGATCCTTTCCAACTCCGGCGCTATCACCGCCAACTACTGGCTGAGCGAAATCTACGACGAGGAGATCGCAGAGGCTCACCGCAGCGCAGCCCTGCACCTGCACGACTTGAGTATGCTCACCGGTTACTGCGCAGGCTGGTCCCTGAAGCAGCTGATCCAGGAGGGCCTGGGCGGCGTTCCCGGCAAGATCACCTCTTCTCCCGCCGGTCACCTGAGCACCCTGTGCAACCAGATGGTCAACTTCCTGGGCATCATGCAGAATGAATGGGCAGGCGCACAGGCATTCTCCTCCTTCGATACTTATCTGGCTCCCTTCGTCAAGGTGGATAACCTGACCCAGAAGGAAGTCAAGCAGTGCATCCAGTCCTTCATCTACGGCGTGAACACCCCCTCCCGCTGGGGTACACAGGCGCCCTTCTCCAACATTACCCTCGACTGGAC
>JAFSFK010000161.1 GCA_017435245.1 Oscillospiraceae bacterium
ACTGTGCTCTCAAGAGTTGCGTTCCTTTTAACAAAATGGAAACAGAAGGCTTTGCAACGCAGGAACGATACCGAGCGTAGCTTTGTCGATGATTGCCGCACAGTGCACGAATTGCCTGCCGGGGCATCCCGGCCGATAAACTGGAATTTGTTTGCATAGTCTGCCTGGTGCGGGAGAATCCTATACAGGAAGAAAAGGAGGTCTCTTATGGGGAAATATATTGCCAAGCGGTTGGGGATCTCGGTGCTGATATTGCTGCTAGTGGTGTTTATTATTTATGTGCTGATGCGCTGCCTGCCATCGAGCTATGTGGAGACAATGGCCCTGCAGCTGAGTCAGGCTCCCGGCGCCAAGCCCTATGAACAGTGGGTGGCGCAGCTGAACGCCCAGTATGGGCTGGATGTGGGATTGATCCCGGGATACTTTGTGCAGCTTAAGAATATGCTCACCGGTAATTTTGGTGACAGCTGGAAATATACCGTGCCGGTGGTGCAGAAATTTTCTGAGGTGATATGGCTGAGCTTTGCCATCGGCAGCATTGCCCTTGTGCTGGAGTTGCTCATTGCTATTCCGCTGGGCGTGGTGGCAGCGATCCGACAGTACAGCAAAACCGACTATACCATTACCGCTGCGGCGCTGCTGGGGATCAGTCTGCCCACCTTCTTTTTCGCCACGGTGCTGAAGCTGATTTTCTCTGTGAAGCTGGGGTGGTTTGATCTGTTTGGCCTTGTGAGCCGCAATCATCAGCAGCTGACACCCTGGGGGCAGTTTTTGGACATTGCCCATCACCTGGTGCTGCCTGTAATTACACTGGTGGTGATCTCCATCGGCTCGCTGATGCGCTACACCCGGACCAATATGCTGGAAGTGATGAGCGCCGACTATATCCGTACGGCACGGGCGAAGGGGATGGGGGAAGCCCGGGTGGTGATGGGCCACGCCTTCCGCAATACCCTGATCCCTTTGGTGACCATCATCGGCGGCAGCCTGCCGGGGCTTTTTGCAGGTGCTCTGGTCACGGAGACGCTGTTTGCCATTCCCGGTATCGGTTATACTGCCTATCAGGCGATGATCGCCGGAGATATTCCTTTTTCCATTTTTTATTTGACCTTTTTGGCGGCACTGACCCTGCTGGGAAATCTTTTGTCGGATATTGCGTATGCGGTGGTGGATCCCCGGGTGCGGCTAAACTGAGGGGGAGCGGATATGGAGCAGAATAAGGAAAAGACGCTCTCTCCGGGAGCGATGACAGCCCGGCGGTTTTTCCGGAACCGGCTGGCGGTGGTGGGGCTGGGGATCCTCATTGGGATGTTTTTATTCTCTTTTGTTGGTGGTGCGCTGACACCCTATGGGCAGGATCAGGTGTTCTACCGGGATGAGGTGCAGTGGAAAGCGGTGGCTGGGATTTCCGAGAATACCGAGTACCGCTACGAAGGGGCACAGGGTGAGCTGGATCCGGTGCTCCGGGCACAATTCGGTTTGGCCATTGGCGGAGGGAAGGACAGGTTTTCCTGGCAGGAGACAGAATATGCCGTGACCCGGGAAGGAACGGATTTTTATGCCCTGTGGACAGAGGAGGCACTGGTGGGGATCGCCCATCTAGATATTGTCAATCCCACGGATGAAAGTCAGGGATTCTCGTTTTCTTTTATTTATGATGCCTTGCGGGCTTATACCGAAGGGCAGACTGGCTTTTCGGACTATACGCTGGACCAAACCGGAGGGGTATATCTGAACGGGGAGGAAGTGGCATACATCAGCCGGTTGATCCTCCAGAGCCGGGGCGGAGAGCGGCTTACCCGGCAATTCCGGGAGGCTGCGGCTAAGGCGATCCAACAAAATGAGCAGACCTTTACCTTGGATAAAACCTATGCATTGGACTACGATGCATCTGCCCGGCTGTGGACAGTACGGGAGCAGACTGCTACCCGGGTTTGGGATTCCTATGCGCCTGTGTCCAAGGCCCATCCTCTGGGAACGGACAAGAACGGGATGGATATGCTGACCCGGCTGATGTATGGCGGCAGAGTATCCCTGGTCATCGGGTTCGTGGTGGTGCTGATCGCCGGACTTCTGGGCGTGATCCTGGGAGGGATCTCCGGATACTTTGGAGGCTGGGCGGATAATCTGGTTATGCGGGTAGTGGATGTGTTTTATTGTATTCCCTCCACCCCGCTGCTGATCATCCTGGGTGCGGCACTGGACGGAATGCGGGTAGATCCCCAAATACGGATGCTGTTTCTGATGCTGGTACTGGGGTTTTTGGGCTGGCCCAGTATTGCAAGGTTAGTGCGTGGACAGATCCTGTCGCTTCGGGAGCAGGAGTTTATGACCGCCACAGAGGCCTGCGGCCTGCGGATTCACCGGCGGATCTTTCGGCATTTGATCCCCAATGTGATCCCCCAGCTTATTGTGACCTGCACGATGAGTCTGGGTTCCACCATTCTGACCGAGGCCACCCTGTCCTTTTTGGGTCTGGGCGTGAAATTTCCCTTTGCATCCTGGGGGAATATTATGAATGATGTGGCCAATGCCCACGTACTGACCTCTTACTGGTTTGTGTGGATCCCGGCAGGTGTGTGCCTGATGCTGGCGGTGCTGGGCTTCAATTTTGTGGGTGACGGTCTGCGGGATGCCTTTGATCCCAGAATGAAGAGGTAAATTCCGATTTGTCGAGCTGACGCTCGATAATAATTGAAAATGGAAAATGGAAAATTGAAAATGATTGTGTCGGCTACGCCGACGTTTTAAATTATTTTCCGAAGGAAAATACCACAATTTTCAACTTTCAACTTTCAATTTTCAATTC
>JAFSFK010000016.1 GCA_017435245.1 Oscillospiraceae bacterium
CATAGGGGAGGCGTTGAGTGGACTAGCTCCCGCTCTCCAAGCCACCCTCCCCTATGTACCCCTCCCGGCGCGCACTTGTGGTAGAAAGAGTAATGTTTTGGATTGTTTGGCAGGTAAAAGAGGTTTTTATGAAGCTTATTAATATTGGATTTGGCAGTATGATCGCTGCCCGGCGGGTGCTGGCCATGGTGGAGCCGGATTCGGCACCCATCAAGCGTGTGGTGCAGGAGGCCCGGGACCGGGGAATGCTCATCGACGCATCCTACGGCCGCAAGACTCAGGCGGTGATCCTGATGGATACGGACCACGTGATCCTGTCCGCCCTGACACCGGAGGCACTGTCCGCCCGGTGGGAAGATAAAGGTCAGGAGGGAAAGGGAAATGAGTAAAGGCAAGCTTTTTGTGATATCCGGTGCCTCCGGTGTGGGCAAGAGCACTGTTCTTGCTCAGGTGATGGCAAAGCGGGAGGATCTGCTGTTTTCCGTTTCCGCCACCACCCGGCAGATGCGTCCCGGAGAAATTGACGGTGTCAGTTATTATTTCATCTCCAAGGACGAATTTCAGCAGATGATCCGCCGGGAAGAATTTGTGGAATACGATGCCCATATGGATAACTGGTACGGTACGCCCCGTGCCCAGCTGGAAGAAAAGCTGAACCGGGCCAATGTGATCCTGGATATCGAGCCCAATGGTGCCTTTGCGGTGAAAAAGGCAAGGCCGGATGCGGTGCTTGTTTTCATTGCACCTCCCTCTTTGGAGGAGCTGGAACGCCGTCTGCGCAGCCGTGGTGATACGGATGAGGAGCAGATCAAGCTCCGCAGTGCCCGGGTTGCCTGGGAAATGGAACAAAGCAAGCGGTACGACCATATCGTTGTAAATGATCAGGTGGAAGCCTGTGCTGAAAGCCTGTTAAAAATTATTGCCCAAGTGGCAGACTGAAAAATTGGAGGAAATGATTATGCTTTACCCCCCCGTAGCAGATTTATTGAAGAATGTGGACAGCCGTTACCTGCTGGTAAATGTGGTTGCACACCGTGCAAGACAGATCTCTGTGGAAGCCGAGGCGCTGCAGGAGGACCTGCCCGAGAAGCCTGTTACCCTGGCCATCCGTGAGGTCGCTGACGGCAAGCTGTCCGCAACCTTGAAGGACGAATACAAGAACTAAAATAGGGCGGGGGTGCTCCCGCCGCCAATGGAGGTGGCTGCAATGATCGCAAAAATTGCCGTATCTGCGGCTACCTTTGCCATTGACAAGCCTTACTCTTATGCGATTCCCCGGGAAATGGCATTGCAGCCGGGTATGCGGGTGATGGTTCCTTTCGGAAGGAGCAATCGCCGGTGTGAGGGCGTGGTGCTGCGCCTGGAGGAGGGCAGTGAGGAAAAACTGAAATTTGTAGAACGCAGTCTGGATGAAGCGCCTGTGCTGAGCAGCTTGATGCTCCATCTGGCTGCATTTCTCCGGGAACGGTATTTCTGCACCTTCTACGATGCTGTCCGGGCAATGCTCCCGGCAGGCTTGTGGTTCCAGAGTCAGGATACCTATGCCCTTACCGAGGAAGGCAGGCAGCAGGAAAAAATTTCCCGTCAGCCGGATGCCCAGACCATACTCCTGCTTTTGAAGGAGCTGGGCGGACAGGCACAGGGAAAACAGCTGCGCCAGCTGGTAAACGATGAGGAAGCCTTTGAAAAGGCGGTGGCATATCTTCTGCGGAAGAAGTGGATCACCGCCCAGCGGGAGCTTTTGCCCCGGACCAAGGATAAAAGTGAAGCCATTGCTGCCCTGGCAGTACCTCCGGAGGAGGCACTGGCCTATGCTGCCGGCAGGCCGAGATCTGCGGCGATGCAGCGCAGTGTGCTGGAGCTGATGTGCAGCATCGGCTCTGCGGCGGTGAAGGAGATCTGCTATTTTACCGGTGCCAAGCCTGCCACGGTAAAGCGGCTGGCGGACCTTGGCTATCTGGAGCTTTCCCAACGGCCGGTGCTGCGCTGCCGGCAGATCAGGCCTGCGGATGTCCCTTCGGAGCTTACCTTGAACGCAGAGCAGCAGATCGCTTTTGATGGACTCTGTTCCCAGATGGACAGACCGGATCCCGGTGCTGCGCTGCTGTACGGTGTTACCGGCTCGGGAAAGACATCTGTGTATATCAGCCTCATCCGCCGATGTATCCGGCAGGGTAAGCAGGCGATGCTGCTGGTACCGGAGATCGCATTGACTCCCCAGCTTCTGGGGTTGATGGCGGCCTATTTCGGTGACCGGGTGGCGGTGCTGCACAGCAGCCTGGGTGCCGGTGAACGCTATGACCAGTGGAAGCGTGTTCGCTCCGGTGAGGCCAGTGTGGTGGTGGGGACCCGCTCTGCGGTGTTTGCCCCTTGCCCCAACCTGGGCATCCTCATTTTGGATGAGGAGCAGGAGCATTCCTATAAATCAGAAAATTCCCCCCGTTACAGCGCCAAAGAGGTGGCGCTGTGGCGTGGTATTAAAGAAAATGCGTTGGTGCTGATGGGTTCTGCCACCCCCTCGGTGGAGACGATGTTCTGCGCCAAGTCCGGGGCGTATACGCTGTATACCCTCCGGGAGCGTTATAACGGCAAACCCTTGCCCCGGGTGCAGATCGTGGATATGCGTGAGGAAGTGAAGCAGGGAAACGATACCTCCCTGAGCTATCCTTTGCAGGATGCCATCCGGGAAACGGCAGCTGCCGGACAGCAGACGATCTTGTTTTTAAACCGCCGTGGCAACAGCCGTGCCTTGGTGTGCGTGGACTGCCGGGAGGCACCCGAGTGTCCCCGATGCAGCGCAAGGCTGACCTATCACAGTGCCAATGAGCGGCTGATGTGCCATTATTGCGGCCATTCCCAGCCGGTCCCCAAGCGCTGTAAATGCGGCGGCCCTTTGAAACAGGTGGGCACCGGCACCCAAAAGGTGCAGCAGGAGCTGCAGGGGATATTCCCCGACCTTATGGTAGACCGGATGGATGCGGACACCGTCAGTGCCGCAAATCCCCACGAAAAGATCCTGGAGCACTTCCAAAAGGAACGTGTTCCGGTTTTGATCGGTACCCAGATGGTGGCCAAGGGACTGAACCTGCCGGATGTGACTCTGGTAGGTGTTCTGGATGCGGATCTGGGACTGTATACCGAAAACTATCGGGCAGCGGAGACCACCTTTAATATGCTCACCCAGGTGGTGGGCCGTGCCGGTCGTGGAGAAGAAGCCGGACAGGCGCTGGTCCAGACCCTGGTGCCGGAGCATAAGGTCATCACCCTGGCATCTAAGCAGGATTACGATGGCTTTTATGAGCTGGAGATCGGTCTGCGCCGGGTGCAGAAATGCCCGCCCTTTGGTGACTTGGCGACGGTCACCTTCACAGGCACCGATGAAGCGGCTGTGCTGCGAGGTGCGGTGAGATTCCGGGACAGCCTGGTATCACTATTGAAGCAGCCGGACTTCAGCCGGGAGGTCTGTACGCCCTTGGGACCTGCTCCCTGCCCGGTGGCAAAGATCAATTTTAATTTCCGTTACCGTCTGACCCTGCGGTGCCAAATGACCCGCCCGCTGCGTCAGCTCCTTGCCCATCTTCTGCGGC
The DNA here is from genome assembly GCA_017435245.1 of Oscillospiraceae bacterium. Lineage (GTDB taxonomy): Bacteria > Bacillota > Clostridia > Oscillospirales > Oscillospiraceae > Faecousia. The sequence goes on from JAFSFK010000016.1 coordinate 3,588, forward strand.
AGTTTGCCCAGGACAGGGAGAATCGGGGGGTTTCCGCCTTTATCGATGTAAACGGATTTGAATAGAAAGAGGAATCAATATGGGTTTACGAAAGATTTTGACCGATAAGGATCCTGCGCTGCACAAGGTGTGCAAGCCCATGGTGAATTTTGATGACCGGCTGTTCCGGTTGCTGCAGGATATGCGTGACACGCTGATCGACTCCGGCGGCGTGGGTCTGGCTGCACCTCAGGTGGGCATTTTGCGCCGGGTGGTGCTGGTGGATACCGGCGATGAGATCCTGGAGCTGATCAATCCCACGTTGGTAGAGACCGACGGGGAGCAGGAGGGGGCAGAGGGATGCCTCAGTGTGCCCGGAAAGTACGGCCTTGTGAAGCGCCCCTACTGGGCAAAGGTCCGTGCCCAGGACCGCCACGGCAACTGGTTTGAGGCGGAGGGTGAGGAATTGATCGCCCGGTGCTTCTGCCACGAGCTGGATCATCTGGACGGCATTATTTATACCGAAGTGATGGAGCGTTTTCTCACGGATGAGGAATTAATGGCTGAGGAATAAGGCTTCCCCTTGAGGGGAAGCTGTCGCTGAAAGCGACTGATGAGGTGTGCAAAGAAGACTTGGTGTTCGGCAGAGCCGATGGAAAAAGGTATTGACTTAGACACCACATCCGTCACGGCTTGCGCCGTGCCACCTTCTCCTCAAGGAGAAGGCTTGTTAGGAGGTTTTTGCTTGAGAGTTGTTTTTATGGGAACGCCGGACATTGCGGCGACCTGTTTGAAACAAATTATTGCCGATGGCTTTGAGGTGGTCGGCGTATATACCCAGCCGGACCGGCCCAAGGGCCGGGGTATGAAGATGGTATTTCCTCCGGTGAAGGAAGTGGCGCTGAGCCACGAGATCCCGGTATACCAGCCGGAGAATTTCCGGGAAGAGAAAACTGTGCAGCAGCTTCGGGATCTGAAGCCCGATGTGGTGGCGGTGGTGGCTTACGGCCGGATCCTGCCCCAAAAGGTGCTGGACATCGTTCCCGGCGGCTTTATCAACATCCACGCCAGCGTCCTGCCCCAGTACCGTGGCAGCGCCCCTTACCAGTGGGCGGTGCTGGATGGTCTGAAGGAGACCGGCGTGTCTGCCCAGTTTATGGTCCACGCTATGGATGCCGGGGATGTGGTGGGTGTTTCCAAGACCCCCATCGGCGAAAATGAGACGGCCGGTGAACTGCTGGACCGTTTGGCAGTTTTGGGAGCGCAGCTGCTCTGTGAAACGCTGAAAAAATTTGAAAAGAAAGCATTGGTCCCTGTGCCTCAGGATGAGAGCAAGGTGACCTTTGCGCCTATGCTGGATAAATCTATGTGTCCCATCGATTGGAACCAGCCTGCCCAGCAGGTCCACAACAAAGTCCGTGGTCTGCATCCCTGGCCTGTGGCAACCATGGAGCTGAAGGGGCAGAAATTTAAGGTCCACGCCACCAAGATCGTGGAAGGAAAGGGGAAGCCCGGTGAGATCTTGGGCGTGACCAAGACCGGCCTGAAGATCGCCTGCGCTGAGGGTGCTGTGGAAGTGACCTCCCTGCAGGCGGAGGGGGGTAAGCGGATGGCCGCACCGGACTATTTCCGGGGACACCCTCTGGAGGGATTCTGATGGGCGCAAGAGAGACTGCCCTAAATGTGCTCATCGCCTGCCGCAAGGAAGAAGGCTGGTCCAACGGTATTGTAAAAGAATACCTCAGCCGGGATAAGCTGGATGGTCGGGAGGCTGCCCTTGCTACCCGCCTTTGCTATGGCGTACTGCAGAACCGGCTGCTGCTGGATCACTATCTGCAGCAGCTGCTCACCGGAAAAATCAAGAATCTGCATCCTGCGGTGCGGGATATCCTGCATATGGGACTGTATCAGATCTATTTGATGGATAAGATCCCGGAGTCTGCCGCAGTGAATGAGTCTGTGACCCTGGCAAAGAAGTACTGCCGCAAGATCCAAAGCGCACCGGGACTCGTAAACGGTGTGCTGCGCAATGCGGTGCGAACGGTTGGCCAGCTGAAAGAGCCTGCGGGCTGGCAGGAAAAATACAGCCATCCCCAGAAGCTCATAGACCTTTTAAAACCCTACGTGGGCGGCAAGCGGATGGAGCTGATGCTCCGGGCGAATAACGACATTCCTCCCACGGTGGTGCAGGTGAACACCCTGCGTACTACGGCGCAGGAACTGACCGTCCGACTGGAGGAAGAGGGCGTAACCGTTACGCCTCATCAGTGGCTGGAAAACTGTCTGGTACTTACCGGTACCGGCAGTATCGACCGACTGAATACATTTAAAGAGGGCCTGTTCTATGTTCAGGATGCGGCAGCAAAGCTCAGCGTAGCGTGTGCTGGAATTACCCCCGGACAAAATGTTCTTGACTGCTGCGCCGCTCCCGGCGGAAAATCCTTCTGTGCAGCCATGGCGCTGCAGGGCGTTGGACATATCACTTCCTGCGATGTTTATGAGCATAAGATCCCGCTGATCCAAAAGGGAGCCCGGCGGCTGGGCATTGAGGATCTGGATGCCCAATGCCGGGATGCGTCGGTGTTTGTCCCGGAATGGGAAAACGCAATGGATACGGTGATCGCCGATGTGTCCTGTTCCGGTTACGGTATCATCCGCAAAAAACCGGATATCCGCTATAAAGACCCGGATACGATGAAGGACCTGCCGGAGTTGCAGCTGCGGATATTGGAAAATCAAAGCCGGTATGTAAAGCCCGGCGGAATGCTTTTGTACTCTACCTGCACCCTGGTGCGGGAGGAAAATGAAGGGGTTGTGGAGCGCTTCTTGGCCCTGCATCCCGAATTTAAGACCGAACCTCTGCCGCTTCCCGCTGTTTTTCCAAAAAATAAAAGCGGTATGCTGGCGTTGGTGCCGGGAGAATATGATACAGACGGCTTCTTTATCTGCCGTCTTCGCAAAGGATAATTATGTACGATCATTTAAAATCAATGACCCAGCAGGAGATCGGTTTGGTGCTGAAGGAATTGGGACAGCCTCAATTTCGTGCCAAGCAGGTCTACACCTGGCTTCATAAGGGCGTGCGCAGCTATGACCAGATGACCAATCTCCCCAAGGCTTTGCGGGAAGTGCTGGCGGAGAAATACCCGCTGCATATCCCTGAGGTGGTACGCAAGCAGGAGTCCCGGCTGGATGGCACCATAAAATACCTGTGGAAGCTCTCCGACGGCAACTGCGTGGAAACGGTGC
>JAFSFK010000162.1 GCA_017435245.1 Oscillospiraceae bacterium
AAATGGAAAATGGAAAATTGAAAATGATTGTGTCGGCTACGCCGACGTTTTAAATTATTTTCCGAAGGAAAATACCACAATTTTCAACTTTCAACTTTCAATTTTCAATTCGCTCGTCAGAGCGTTAAATCGGAATTTACAGGACATCACATTGCGTACATCGGGGTCATATCCCGGTTGCGGTAATTCCATTTTCAGCCCCTTTTCTTTCTATGATACCATACAAAAGCTGCCATTGCAATTATGTGACTTTATCACTTTTCTTTTTCCGCTTTTGTGGTATCATAGGACAAAGAAAGGGGGCATTGCTATGCAGCCCATCAGTGTAAAAGAATACCTGCGCTTGAAAATGCCTTCGGAAGATCAGCCCGTCAGCGACCACAGCCGCATCCGGCTGGCGCTGGAGGCACTGGGCTATACGCAGGTTGTCTTCCCGCTGCACATCATCCGGCAGCTGTATCCTGTGTGCCGGGATGGGAATTTTGATATCACCGTCACCCTGGTCCACCGGGAATCTGACTGGGTGGTGACCAACATAGAGGCCGGTGACACCCGGCAGCACCATTATGCTCTGGCAGTGGATTACGGCTCCACCACCATCGTGATGCAGCTGGTGGACCTGAACTCCGGCGCTGTGGCAGCGGAGGAAACGGCGGTCAACGCACAAGCCGCTTACGGCACCGATATCCTCACCCGGATCACCTGGTCCTTAGAGGACAGCAGCCACGTGGATGCACTCCAGACCGCCACGGTCCGAACGCTGGAGCAGCTGATGGATCAGCTGACGGAGGCCGCCGGGATCGATGCCCGCAGCTGCCCGGTGATGATCTTGTCAGGCAACACCACGATGATCCATTTTCTTTTGAAGCTGAACGCCTGGACGGTGTTCGCAGCTCCCTATGCGCCTGTTGTGTCTGAGCCGGGATTCTGCTGGGGCAAGGAGCTGGAGCTGGACTTTGCCGGTCTTGTTTATATCATCCCCGCCGCTTCCAACTATATCGGCGGCGACATCATCAGCGGTCTTTTGGTGCTGGACATCCACAAGCGGGAACAGACCAGCCTGTTTTTCGACATCGGCACCAACGGCGAGCTGGTCATCGGCAACAGGCACTGGATGATGGCCGGTGCCGGTGCGGCAGGTCCTGCCCTGGAGGGTTACATCAGCCGGTTCGGTATGCGGGCAGCCCCCGGTGCTGTTGACAAGGTGATGATCCAAGGCAGCGAGCTTCACTGCACTACCATCGGTCATAAGCCTCCGGTGGGTATCTGCGGCAGCGGTATCATCGACCTGATCGCCCAGATGCGGCTCAGCGGCTGGATCAACATTGCCGGAGAGCTAAACCCCAACGCTTCGGAGCATATCCGCTATATGGACGATGAACAGCAATACGCCGTGTTCTACGCCGATCACCTGTACTTCTCCCAGCAGGATATCATGCAGTATCTGGACACCAAGGCTGCCGCCTATACCATGATCGAGTGCCTGCTGGAGTCCGCAGGAACGGCTGCGGAAGATCTGGACCGGTGCTATCTGTCCGGTGCCTTCACCGCCCACTCGGATCTGGAAGCTGCCATCACCATCGGCATTTTCCCGGATCTGCCCAGAGAAAAATATATCCCCATCCGCAACACCTCTCTGGACGGCGCAAGAACGCTGCTGCTGGATCACAGCCGGCTGCGGGAGGTGCGGGAACTGGCAGAAAACATTTACTGTGTGCAATTTGCATCCTTTCCGGATTTTCTGGTGCGGATGCAGGCGGCAAAATTCATCCCCCATACGGATATGAACCGCTATCCCAGCATTGCAGAAAAACTGAAGAAATGAATTAAGGGAGGGCATTGCCCTCCCTTTTAAATCAATATGCCCTTTAAGTGGTCAAGCTCATGCTGGATGATCTGGGCCGGAAAGCCTTCGTAGGTTTTGATCCGGGTCTGCAGCTGCAGGTTCTGGTACTGCACCTTGATCTTCTCATAGCGCTTTGTTTTTCTGGGTCCCCCCAGCAGGGAAAGACAGCTTTCTTCCGCTTCGTATTCCCCGGAAGCCTTCAGCAGCTTGGGGTTGAGCATCACCGTATAGCCCCTTCCGTCATCAAAGGCAATGATGGCTTTGGCCTTGCCGATCATATTGGCTGCCATTCCCACGCAGGTTTCCCTGTGGGCTGCAAGGGTGTCCAGCAGGTCCTGTGCGATGGGCAGATCCTCGGCAGTTGCCTGGGCAGCCGGCTGTGCCAGAAAAATAGGGTCGTGCATCAGTTCTCTTACCATAACCGTTCTCCTCGTCCGTAATGGCAGGATTATATCACACCCGATGGCTCCACGCAACCCGGCAAATTCCGGTTTATGGAGCAGTTGTGCACCGCACCCAAAGGCTCCCCTGTGTAAGGGGAGCTGTCAAAAATCTGTGATTTTTGACTGAGGGGTTGTTCTGAAAATTAAGCAATCACATACTTTTTTCGTGATTATACTTATCCTAACAACCCCTCCGACCTCGCTTGCGCTCGGCCACCTCCCCTTACACAGGGGAGGCTTTGACTGCTCGGTAAACCGGAATTTA
>JAFSFK010000163.1 GCA_017435245.1 Oscillospiraceae bacterium
AGGGACTGATTTTCTGGCTGCAGAGATTCCGCCGCTTAGATACAACGAAAAAAGAACACAAGCAGAGACTCATTGACAGCTTCGTGAATGCAGTGTATGTATATGACGATAAGCTGGTTCTGACCTTTAACTACAACGAAGCAAATACTACCGTTACTCTTGATGAGGTAAATGGTTCGATTATAGAATGCTCTGGCGCACCAAAAAAAGAGGACACCGTTGGGGTCCTCTTTTTTTTGGTGGGAGAGATGTTAGGACTCGAAAGGCCGGCCTTCGCAAAGCGAAGGTAAGAAACAGTCCGGTGGACTGTTTCTTAGGCCGTGGGAGAGTCCTTTCATTACAAGACGCATCCGGTAAGGATGTGGATTGTGATGAAACACAGAGGTAATAAGACAAAAAAGACCAGCCCGTTGGGCTGGCCTTTAATTTTACTTCTTAAAGCTAGGCACGATCTCCATGATCTTGGGGAGCATACCGATCTTATCGGGGGTATGGGGCGGCAGCTGCCAGAAGTCGTGGGCGCAGTAGGTATTGCCCTCGATAATCACAGGGCCGTTGGCAGTAATGGCAACATCCCAGCCCACATAGCGGATCTGGGGAACTACCAGAGAGGCATCCAGGCACATCTGCACCGCCTCCTTAACAAAGGGGAACTGATAACCGGGCAGCTTGATGTGGGTATTGGGGTGCTCCTCATAAATGATACCCAGGGTGGTATCGCCGGAGTGGGGCGCGAACAGGTACTTGCCGGTCTCCAGATCCACAGGAGCAAACATACAGTTATTATCAATGATACTGCCGTTGAGGCCGATCTTATGGACAGCGTACAGGCAGTTAGGCTTGCCGTCATCGCCCAACAGGGTGATGATACGCATGGAGTTACAGGCATTGTCGTAAAGCTTAGCAACATCAGGGTGATTGACGATCACATCCTCGATGGTGTACAGGTTCTTTTCCTTCAGATAATCGTAAAGTGCCTGCACGTTCTCAAAGTCCGCAATGTTCAGACGCTCGCAGCCCTTACCGCAGGTCAGGTCACGCATCTTACAGAAGATACGGTCCTTGCCCTCAATGAATTTTGCAACGTCCTCCACAGTGGCGTTGGTCAGCTCCAGATAGCTTCTGCCGGTATAGTCACCGAAGGTGGCGTAGAACTCGTCCTTATTGTCAAACAGGTGGCAGTAGTCCAGGTCATTGAGGTACATATTCAGCTTCTTGCTGATGAACCGGGTGACGTAGGTCTTGCGCTGTGCAGCGTTCAGTTCGTAGAAATTGAAGATCTGGTAGTCATAGTAGCCTGCACCGTAACGCATCAGGCACCAAGCCATGTCGAACATGATCCCCAGCTTGCTTTTGCCGGAACGTTCATGGACTACGTTGACAGTTTCAAAAAACTTCTGAAAACTGGCATTTTTCAGCACTCTCAGAAAATAACCCTTTTCCTTCATTCTCATTCTCCTTTATTCGTAAACTCTGGGGACTCGCTTGGATACGCCGCAGACGATCTCATCCACATTGGCGCCGATCAGGTCCGCCATCCACAAAATACTTACATCATCGTCCAGCAGAGAAACCGTATCTCCCCGCTTTACACCGTCAATATCGGTGACATCCACCATAAACTGATCCATGCATACACGACCGATAATGGGTGCGTCCTGCCCGTGGATCCGCACCTTGCCCAGATTGGAAAGGCGGCGGCTGTAACCATCGGCAAAGCCAACGGGGATGGTGGCGATCTTTGTGGGGCGCTGGGTGGTGTAGGTTCCGCCGTAGCCAACTTCCGTACCGGCAGGCACTTCCTTTACAAGAGCGACCACCGTATACCAGTGCATCACCTGCTTGATATCTTCTTTTTCCCAGAGGTCATTATCAACAGGGTTCAAGCCAAACAGAATATCCCCTGCCCGGACTGCATCCAGCTGTGCCTCAGGCCGCAGAAGGATCGCCGGGGAGTTGGAAATATGCTTTAAAGGAATGTGGATGCCGTTACTTTCCAGTAGCTCCAGCATCTTAAGGTACTTGTCCATTTGAACTGCCGCAATTTTTCCGTCCGGTTCGTCTGCCCGGGAGAAGTGGGTAAACGCACCTTCAATGCACAGATGCTCCATAGCAGCAATTTGCTGTACAGCATCCAGAGATGTTTCATTGGCAGGAAGTCCGATTCGGCTCATACCGGTATCAAACTTTAGGTGGATCGGCTGACGAACACCTCTATCCCCTGCCAGTTCATTCAGCTTGGCAGCCGTTTCCACAGAAAAAATCGTGGGTGTCAATCGGTGTTCGATCACATTGGGAAGGTCCGCATCACAGGTATCGCCCAAAATCAAAATCGGTTCCAGGCAGCCTGCATCACGGAGCATCTTGCCTTCGTCCCAGATAGCAACCGCAAAACGCCGGATCCCGTTGTCCCGGAGCGTGGGATAAATAGCTGCCAGACCGTGACCGTATCCGTCACCCTTCAGTACCGCCATAATCTCGCAACCATCCTTTAATCGGTTACGGATGTTTTCAATATTATGCTTTAGAGCATCCAGACGAATCACCGCCTGTGTGCGTTGGTTCATTCTTCTCAAGGACCTTCTCCTCTTTTCACGAAAAATACAGACAATTATCAAACTTTCCTGCGCTACTATACCATAATCATCCCATAAAATCAAGTGCAGGCATCCCTGCGGATGCCTGCACAACAGGATTACTGATTTGCAAGAACCTCGATGAAGGCCTCCTTGACGATGGCAAGACCCTTCAGCAGCAGCTCGTCGTCGATAACCAGAGTAGGCATCATCTTAACCACGCAGCTATCACGACCGGCACGCTCCAGGATCAGGCCCTTACGGAAGCAAGCCTGGATCACAGCCTTGCTAAAGGGGTCGCCGCCCAACTTGGAGCAATCAACACCCCACATAAGACCGATTCCACGGTGGCTCAAACGGGAGTCAAGGGGCAGGATCTCATTCTTAATGAAATCTTCAATGATAACTGCCTTGCGCTGTACTTCCTTATCCAGCTGATGCTCTACCATATACTCCAGCGCAGCCTTACCGGCCACGAATGCCAGCTGATTGCCCCGGAAGGTACCATTGTGCTCCGCAGGCTGCCAGATATCCAGCTTGGGATTAATGAGCAGCAAGGACATGGGCATACCGATACCGCCAATGGACTTGGACAGGGTCACCATATCCGGCTTGATACCGCCCCGCTCGAAAGAGAAGAAGGTACCGGTACGGCAGCAGCCTGCCTGGATATCGTCCACGATCAGCAGGATGCCGTTATCATCACAGAACTTACGGCAGTCTGCCAGGAACTCAGGGGCAAAGGGATAGATGCCACCCTCCGCCTGCACAGTCTCCATAATCAGTGCGGCGGGCTTTGCAATACCGGAATGGTCATCGTCCAGCATTCTCTGCATATAGGCGATCACGTCCAGCTCAGGGAACATATAAGGTGCGGGAATGTGGGTGCAGTTACCCAGTGTAACACCGGCAGCATCCCGGGCATAGGCCTCGGTAGTCAGGGACAGTGCGCCCAAGGACATACCATGGAAGCAGCCCATGAATGCCCAGACATTGCTCCGTCCGGTGACCTTACGGGCAAGCTTCAGCGCAGCTTCCACAGAGTTAGTACCCGTGGGTCCGCAGCACATCACCCGGTAGTCAAGATCTCTGGGCTTCAGGATCTTCTCCTGCAGGGTCTCCAGAAATGCACGCTTGGCAGGGGTATACATATCCATACCGTGCAAAATCCCGTCGGACTGGAGGTACTCGATCAGTGCATTACGGATATAGTCATTATTATGACCATAGTTCAAAGCACCGGCACCACAGAAAAAGTCAATATACGCATTTCCCTCTTCATCGTACATCATCGCTCCCTTGCCCTTGCTGAAAACAGCAGGAAAGTTGCGGCAGTAAGAGCGAACAGAGGACTCATATTTTTCAAATGCAGCGTTATTCATAATATTTCTTCCCTTAATTATCAGATTCAATTATCGCCATTAAAGGCAGACGCATTATAACACAAACAGTCTCATAAATCAAGCTAAGATGCATCTAAACCGGTATTCGGCTTGTGAAATACCAGCAGTTTACTGGAAATATAATTCAAAATGACCACAAAAATACTGGTTAGGATCTTCATCACAACCCCATTCCAGGCAAGAATGTCCACGCACAAGTAAAGAAGCAGTGTCTCCAGTACCCCGGATCCAACACGGCAACCAACGAATTTCCCGAGCTCCGGGAGGACCGTTTTGGCAGTCCAGTCATTGCTTTTAAATACAAAAGGTTTGTTGGTCAGATATGCAAATGCCACCGCCGCCACCCAAGCTACAGCATTGCTCAGGGCCGCCGACAGGTGCAGCCAGTGAAACAGCGGCATATATACCAAAAAATTCACAAGGGTCGTCAAACCGCCGAAAAACAAATAGGCAAGGATGTCCCAATGCTTATTTATGAGAATTTTCAGTTTGTGCAACATCGGTCCCCTCCTATCGATTCTCACAGTCCCAGCTCTTCACCAACCAGAATGAATTTAATACGGCCCGCAGGACGGCAATTACGAGTAATGACGATCTGATTGCAAATAGAACACTCACTCTTGCAATCCCCACAAACGCCGGTCACGGTACAAGGCGTGGCTCCCTCAAAGCGCTGCTGGTTCGTCGGTGCAGCAACTGTTCTGGCTCTATGATATGCCTGTTCCAGATTATCCATCACTTTATTCATACCAGCTACAACGATCACGGATTTTGGTCCATAGATCAGTGCGGCCACCCGATTGCCGGTGCCATCAATACTGACCATTTGACCGTCCAGGCTTAAGGCGTTGGCCCCCATCAAAAAGGTGTCGGCAAACATAATCTGCTGCTGGATCTGCGTCTTTTCTTCAGGCGTTTTGCAGCTGTCACGGTCAAAAACGTGGTAATTCCCCTTTTTCACCGCATCTGCCAACCCGATCTGCTGCACCGTCAGTGCTCCGCCCCATCCAACGCTGGTGCCTTCCGGAATCAATTCCAGCGCCTTTGAAAGGGCTTCTTCCTTGTTCGCACAGTAGTATGCCTCAAAATGACGGCTCTGCAGATTTTTTACAAGCAGTTTCCCTCTTTTTTCAAAATATAATTCTTTAGGTGCAGCCATAGCACGCTCTCCTCTCAAATCAAAATCAGAGGGCGGACATACCGTCCGCCCTCAGCATATCACACTTCCAGCAGTTTTTCCAGAGCTGCAAGCTTCAAGCAAGTACAGAAGATATCCATAGCCTCCTGCAGTTCCTCAACAGGAGGAAGACTGGGAGCAATCCGGATATTGCTGTCCTGGGGATCCAGACCATAGGGATAAGTAGCACCGGCAGGTGTCATCTCAACGCCAGCTTCCTTGCAAAGGGCAAGTGCACGCTTAGCGGTACCTGGCATTGTGTTAAGGCTGACAAAGTAGCCGCCCTTGGGATTGTTCCACTGGGCAAAACCACAGGGTCTGATCTGACATTCCAGCGCCTCGGAAACCGCACGGAACTTGGGTGCCATAATAGCAGCGTGCTTTTTCATATGCTCGATGGTATGTGCCTTATCCTTCAGATAACGCACGTGGCGCAGCTGATTGATCTTATCGTGGGAAATGGTCTGTACGCCGAAAAGCTTTACAAAATAGGCGATATTTGCAGCGGAAGATGCCATAGCGGAGAAACCGCCACCGGCAAAGGTGACCTTGGAGGTAGAAGCAAATTCGATGACCATATCGGGCTTTCCGGCTTCCTCACACAGGGAAATGATGTCGGGGAACGGAATATACTCCCCTTCAAACTCGTGGATACAGTATGCATTATCCCACATGATCACAAAGTCGGGAGCTGCGGGTTTCAGGTTTGCAAACCGGCGGACTGTTGCATCGGAGTAAATAATACCGGAAGGATTGGAATACTTGGGAACACACCAAATACCCTTGACCTGAGGATCCTTTACAAGAGATTCCACAACATCCATATCAGGGCCTTCGTCATTCATAGGAACAGTGATCAACTCGGCACCAAAGAATTCTGTAATACGGAAATGACGGTCATATCCGGGGCTGGGGCAAAGGAACTTCACCTTCTCCTCCTTGCACCAGGGACGCTCACTGTGGAGCAGACCGTGGGTATAAGCACGGGAGATCACGTCAAACATTATGTTCAGGCTGGCAGTACCGCCAATAAAAATATTCTCACTCTTGCAGTCAAGAATCTCAGCCCAGTACTCTCTTGCGCACTTCAGACCACACAGTTCGCCATAATTACGGGCATCCACACCGTCAACGATGCAATCTTCCTTTGTACTTACCGTGGTGAGAAGTTCGGTTGCCAGATCAAGCTGCGCCTTGGCGGGCTTGCCACGTGCCATATTCAGCTTCAAATTCTTTGCCTTACCGGCATCAAACCGAGCTTTAACACTTTGGTATTCCTGCAGAAGCTCATCACGGCTCATTGCTGCATATATAGACATACATTACATCCTTTCTATAAATAGGAATCATCCATACTATACACTGTTTTGAAATAAAACGCAACAAGATAATGTGCTTTTTCCTTAACCGGGTGTTTACTTTTTTCTTTACCCTTTCCGAAAATAGTATTTTCCCATCTTGCATTTTGCAGCAATATGGAATAGAATCAGTAATAAACATTTTTATATTCAATGCCCTTGAAAGGAAGATCCTATGAACTCGATCATTAATATTCCGGAAATTTTCGGCAGCGATGTTTTTAACGAATCCGTAATGAAAGAACGCCTGCAGCCTGAAATCTATAATTCCTGGAAGGATTGCATTGCAAACGGCTCTCCTCTGGAGCTTAACGTTGCTAACGAGATCGCAGAAGCAATGAAGATCTGGGCCATTGAGAAGGGTGCCACGCACTATACCCACTGGTTCCAGCCTATGACCGGTATTACCGCAGAAAAGCACGATTCCTTTATCTCTCCTGCACCGGATGGCCAGGTCCTTATGGAATTCTCCGGGAAATCCCTGGTCCGGGGTGAACCGGATGCATCCTCTTTCCCCTCCGGCGGTCTGCGTGCCACCTTTGAGGCTCGTGGATATACTGCTTGGGATCCCACCGCATTCGCATTTGTCCGGGAGGGGAGCCTGTACATCCCCACCTGCTTTTTCTCCTATACCGGCGCTGCACTGGATATGAAAACCCCCTTGCTGCGTTCTATCGATGAAGTATCCAGAGAAACCGTACGGATACTCCGCCTGTTTGGCGACACACAGACCAAGCGTGTGATCGCCTCTGTTGGCGCAGAGCAGGAGTATTTCCTTCTGCCAAAGGATCTGTATGCCCAGCGGGAAGATCTGCGACTGACCGGACGTACCCTCTTTGGCGCACTGCCTCCCAAGGGGCAGGAGCTTGAGGATCACTACTTCGGTACTATCCGTACCCGAGTGGTAGGTTTTATGCAGGACTTGGATGAACAGCTGTGGCGTCTGGGTGTCCTTTCCAAGACCAAGCACAACGAGGCCGCTCCCTGTCAGCACGAGCTTGCACCTATTTATTCCGACGCAAACAGTGCCTGCGATGCAAACCAGCTAACGATGCAGGTTATGAAAAAATGTGCTGCCAAGCATAATCTCGTCTGCCTGCTCCACGAAAAGCCCTTCGCCGGTGTTAACGGTTCCGGCAAGCACAACAACTGGTCCCTGACCACGGATAGCGGCAGAAATCTATTCAGCCCAGGTAAGACACCCAGTCAGAATGCTCAGTTTTTGGTATTCCTTGCTGCCTTTATCAAAGGCATCGATGAGTACCAGGATTTCCTCAGGTGCACTGTTGCATCTGCAGGAAATGACCACCGCTTGGGTGCCAATGAGGCACCACCGGCCATTGTATCCATTTTCCTTGGGGACGAATTGACTGCTGTTGTGGAATCCATTGTCAACGGTACCAACTACACCGACCCTGAGAAAAGCCTGCTCCGGATCGGTGTGGACGTTCTCCCGTCGATCCCCAAAGATACTACCGACCGCAACAGAACTTCTCCGCTGGCATTTACCGGTAACAAGTTTGAGTTCCGTATGCTGGGTTCCTCCCAGTCCATCGCAGATACCAACGTGGCACTCAACACCATTATGGCTGAGGAATTGGGGCAGTTTGCAGACGAGCTGGAAAATGCAGAAGACTTCGACGCTGCCCTGCAGGCTTTGGTCTGCCGTACGCTTACAGAGCATCAGCGGATCATTTTTAACGGAAACGGCTACTCCGATGAATGGAAGGCAGAAGCGCAACGGCGAGGTTTAAGCAATCTCAACTCCACCGCCAAGTGTCTTCCCAGCTATATCAGCCAGAAGAACATCGATCTTGTCACCAAGCACGGGATCTTCAATGAAGCCGAATTCCGAGCCCGGCACGAGATCCATCTGGAGTCCTACTGCAAGAATATCAATATCGAGGCACTTACCAGCATCGATATGGTCCTGCACCAGATCCTTCCTGCTGCTATGGCCTATTCCAAGGATCTTTGCGATGGCATTCTGGCAAAGGATCAGCTGGGGATCTCCTGTAAGGCAGAACGTTCTCTCGCAGGCCGTCTGAGTGAGATCGGTGACCGTTTGTATCAAAACTGTGAAAAGATGCGTTCCAATCTTTCTGGCATTCCGGCCAACACCGAGGATGCTGTTGCCTATTACCACGATGTGATCGTTTCCGGTATGGAAGCATTGAGAACGGATGCAGATCTTTTGGAGCAGTTAACTGACAAAAAATACTGGCCCTATCCCACATATTCCGATCTTCTCTTCTATTGACCGATAAAAAGACCCGCCGTTCTGGAACGGCGGGTCTTTAATTTCCATTATTGAATTGCCTTCAACGGAGCAATATACTGCTCACGGCGGCGATCCATCTCTTCACGGTAAGCCGCATCATTACCGGCGTGGATCTCACGCAGGTACTCATAATGATTATGCTTGATCATCTCATTATTTCGAGCCAGCATCATAACCGCAATGGAAGAGCACTGGTCGGAAGCACGTTCCATATAGGTCAGCACTTCCATAAACACCAAGCCGCCACCTACGTTGCAGGCGCCCTGCTTCAGGCGCTTAGTATGGCGGTCCTTAAGGATCATTACCATATCATCGATAACCTCTTCCAGAGGCTCGATGGCCTTGGCAGCCTCATTATCATTGTTTGCAAAGGCATCCATTGTGATCTGCAGGATCTCATTGACCGCTTCACACAGCACGGACATTTCTTTCTGAGCAACATCAGAGAAGCATGCCTTCTCCTCTTGGAGCTGCTGTGCCAGCTCCACCAGATTGGTAGCATAGTCACCGACACGTTCAAAGTCAGGAACGATCTGCATCAGCATATCCACCTGGTGGTCATCCTCTTCCGTCTCAACACTCTTGCTAAGACCGATCAGGAAGCGGTCAGCACGATCAGCAAACTGATCCAAGCAATCCTCATCCTCGTTGATTTGAGGATGTACCGACTCATCATAGCTGAGCAACTGAGCGACGCCTCTCGCAAAATTCTCCTTCGCCAGATAACCCATCGCCGCCACTGCCTTGGACGCCTCGCCAACGGCCACAGCAGGCGAAATGTAAAGATTTTCCGTAAGGGTATGCAGTTCCGGATGAACCAGCGGCTTGGGAGGCTCTTCTTTGACGATCATCAAGGAAAACTTCACCAGCAATCCAGTAAAGGGCAGCAATACAATTGCGGTAATGATGTTAAAGACAGACTGGAAGGTAGCAATGGTCACTTCATTCACCGACTGATACCAGAATTCTTTACCAAACACAAGATAATGCTGCATAATGCTCATTACGATCATAAATAAAATCGTACCAATGGTATTAAATACCACGTGAACAACACCTGTACGTTTGGAATCCTTAGAGGATTGACCAATGAAGCAATAAAACGCTGTAACGATACAAGTACCAATATTGATACCCATAATGATCGGATATACAGCAGAAAAATCCATCGCTCCGGTAGAAGACAGGGATTGCAGCATCGCAACTGTTGCGGAAGAGCTTTGAACAATAACCGTGAGCACCAAACCGGAAATAATGCCCAAAATGGGAGATTCAGAAAACTTTGCCAGCAGACCCATAAACGCAGGAGAATTTGCAAACCCCTTCACTGCACCGGTCATATTCATAAGGCCAACAAACAGGATGCCAAAACCAATACAGATATCACCGATAGTCTTGGAGTTCTTACTCTTAATAAACATAATGAGCACGATGCCGATGGCCAAAGCAATGGGTGCCAGTGTGTCTGTATCAAACAGCCACAGGAACCAATTATCGCCGGCATCCACGAAAGCCAACGTGGTGATCCAGGCTGTGACCGTCGTGCCGATATTGGCACCAAGTACAATGGATACCGCCTGTTTTAAGGTTAAGACACCGGCACCGATCAGTGCCACAGCCAAAACAATGGTTGCTGTGGAACTCTGAATGACCGCAGTAACCAACGTTCCGGTCAAAACACCGGTGATCACGTTCCCGGTCAATTTCTCCAGCACACGCTTCAGCGCAGCACCGGAGCTGTTCTTCAGACCGTCACCCATAACCTCAATGCCGTAAAGGAACATTGCAAGGCCGCCCAGCATTTGAACAATGGCAGATACAATTTCCATATGTACCTCCTGATTTTTCCTAAAGATAGTACTGGCCAAAAACCACTAGCTTATATTATACATAAAAAAACCCAAATTGTACAGATTCTTTTCAAAATTTACAAATTATTTATTTGCCTGTGGAACCAAAGCCGCCGGCAGAACGTACGGTATCACTCAGTTCATCGACCTGCTCATAAGCTGGCGTCAGAATCGGTGTGATCACCAGCTGTGCAATCCGGTCTGCGTGGCATACCGTCCGGCTCTGGCTTCCGTGATTATGCAGTGCCACCATAAATTCTCCCCGATAATCACTGTCCACGACGCCAACCTTATTGGCCGGTGCCAGATCCTGCTTGCAGGCAAGGCCACTTCGTGCATAGATCAGTCCTGCACAGCTTTTGGGGATCTCCATCGCAAGTCCGGTAGGAATAAATGCTGTCTGTCCCGGTGCAATGATAACGTCCGCATCCAGGCAGGCGTAAAGATCGGCACCCGCTGCGTCTGCAGAACCATAAGTGGGCAATATCGCACCGGACTTCAATTTCTTAACACGAATCATATCCATTATTTTTTCTCTCCATTTCCCTGCAACAGCAGCGAATTTATTTTTCCAATAAATTTCTGTTTAAAAAGTCCATAACAGCCGCAGTGTAGCCGTATCCATCCACCAGGAAACTAAATCCGTGCTCCGCACCCGGAACGATCAGCAGTTCCTTTTTGCCGCTGCAGGCCGCATACGCCTGACGAGTCATTTCGCAGGGCACGAAATCATCAGCATCTCCGTGGATCAGCAGGACCGGATACCGGCTGCGCTTTAAGGTTTTCCGGGAATCCTTTTCCCATAGGCCGAAACCTGCAAACAAATGGGTATAAAGGTTTGCGATCCAAAGGGAAATCGCACCGGGCAGCCGGATCACACGCCGGAACACGGATGCAATGATCTCAGCGGGAGATGTAAAGCCGCAGTCTGCAATGATCCCGCAGACTGTTCCCGGAAGACGTCGGTCCGCAAGGTAAAGCATCGTGGACGCTCCCATCGAAATACCATATAAAACAACCGGCCACTTTCCTAGCTTGCTGTCATAGTACTCCAGCCATCGCATCATATCCCGGCTTTCCTTTACGCCAAAGGTGATATACTTTCCCTGGCTTTCCCCGTGGGTACGCTGCTCCGGAACAAGTATATTAAACCCCAAGCGGTGAAACAGCTCAAAACCCAATGAAAGTCTATAAGCATCGTGCTGCGGTAGCCATGTGCCATCAGCACCGTTCCCCTGGGATCTGCCGCCGGGATCCAGAAGCCGTGAAGCCGCAAGCCATCATCGGATGTAACGTACAAATTCTCAGCATTCTTTTCTTTCAGCCATTTATGGGATGCCTGAATATATTCATTATAAATGCTGTATGGCGTTGTCTTCACCCAGTTCTCATCCAACCAATCTGCCTTTTTCCTGCCCACGCAGGCGATCACAAAAATGTATCCGCCACTGACAAAAAGCAACAGGATAACAGCAAAAGCTACGAAGAGAATTGGGGGCATTTTTCTTACTCCTTGGTTCCTAGTTTACTAAACCACCTAAACGACAGCGGCCACACCATTCCCGCCACCACAACGATGAGGAAATACCGTGCTGCCCTGCCGACGGATTCACCAAAAAGCGCATTGAGCGGGTCCTTAAGACCACTCTTTACCGCAAGGACCAGGCCCAGTCCGATCACGATCTTCAGAACCTGCGCCCACCAGACCGCCTTTACAGGAAAACGGATCCACCGTTTCTCCACTGTGTAAACCAACAGCAGACCCAGCAAGGAGCCAAGCAGTGTGTACGCATTTTTGATGCCGGATGCCAGATTGTGGGCATCTACATCCGAAGGAAACGGATAGAATTCCACAAAGCACAAATAGGCTACCGCCAGTACAGTCATTATACCCAAAAGATACGGAATATACTTCCCTTCACTCTCGAAAATCACAGGCCGCAGAACAACGATCAGGACCAGAGCCATTAAAGATGCCACCAGCACATCCATAGGCGTATGAACACCTACGTACATTCTGGATATGGGCACCAGAACAGCAATGATAATTGCGATGATCCGAACCACCTTATTTTTCGTTATATATGCGATACCGCCAAAGGTCCCCACGGCGCTTTGACTGTGTCCGCTGGGGAAGCTATAACCGGAAGCCGCCTCTCTGGCTTGTTCCAAAATGGTAAAATTCGGATCCTTCACCCAGGGTCGTGGGATCCGGAACCACAGCTTCATAAACTGATTTGCAAGCGTTCCGATAAAGCCCACTGCCAAAATATAATAGCCGTGACGCTTGTCCACGCACCAAAACAAAATCAGCGCCGTTACCAAAAATGCGATCTCATCTCCAAAATAGGTGATCGCCAGCATAAATTCATTGAGCACCGGGATACGGATACGCTCCAGTAAATACAACAGTCCCATATAAATCCTCCTTTGATTAAATTATACACAGAGTTTACAGAAATGTAAAGTTTAACCGCTGCTATGCACCGGTGGATGGCTTGCCTTTTTTTGTTAATTGGGATATACTGTTTATAATACCAACGAAACGAGGCTATGATATGTTTTCCAACGAAGAACGCTGCCTTCTTAAAAACAATCAGCTTGCAGAGGTGATCTGTCAGCTGCGGTTTCCGGAGATCCTTAAAATCGGCGCTGAACATCCCGTCCGGTTTCAAGAGCAGATCCGGGATGAATATCCGCAGTTCTCCAAACGTATGGAGGCACCCACGCCAAGTCCTTCTCCTGCCAATGATCAAAAGATCAATTACCAGTTTACATCTGCAGACGGTCTTTGGCGTGTTAATCTAACCGGCAACTTTATCTCTCTGGCCTGTAACCGATATACCTGCTGGGAGGACTTCGCAAAACGGCTGGATAAGCCACTTGCCGCATTTATCCAAATCTATCAACCGGCATATTTCCAGCGGATCGGCCTGCGGTATTTGAATTTCATTTCCAGAAAAAATCTGGCTCTGGAGGGAATACCGTTCCGGGATCTGTTTCAAAATATGTATCTGGGTCCTATGGCGGATGAAGAAGTACCGGAAAACACCGCATTGCGCTGCGGTGTAGATGCAGAGCTTGCCATCCGTGGCGGCTGTAAGGTAAAGATCCACGCCGGTCCCGGTATGATTATGCGCAAAACGCCAAACGGAACCCAGCAGGACAAGGAGGTCCGGTTTATCTTTGATCAGGACCTGTATATGGGCGGCAATATTCCGGTAAACTATTCCGCAGGTGCTTTGCAAACACTTCACGCTCAAGCATATTCCATTTTCCGTGGTGCCATCACAGACACATTGTTTGATGCACTGGATCCTGTTCCCATTCCTTAAAGGAGGTATTTATGCCTTATTATCCCTACTATTACGGCTTTGACTGGACGTACCTTGTTATCATTATCCCCTGTATGATCCTCACGCTGTGGGCCAGTGCACGGGTAAACAGCACATTTAAACGCTACTCAAAGCAGCTGTCCTCCCGGCGGATCACCGGTGCAGATGCCGCTCAGCGTGTTCTGATGCACAATGGTGTCTATGGTGTACGCATTGAACGGGTCAGCGGTAATCTTACGGATCATTATGATCCAAAAACCAATGTGATCCGTCTGTCCGACAGTGTTTATAGCAGCACTTCCACCGCTGCCATCGGCGTTGCCTGCCATGAGGCCGGTCACGCTGTACAGTATGCCGAAGGATACTCCCCGATCAAAATCAGAGCGGCCATCATCCCCATCACCAATCTCGGTTCCAAGCTGGCAATGCCCCTGATCCTTATCGGTATCCTTCTTTCCTTCCTGGGCAATTTCTCTTACACCCTTGTGTATATCGGCATTGCCTGTTTTGCTCTGTCCCTTGTTTTTCAGCTGGTAACCCTGCCGGTGGAATTCAATGCAAGCCGGCGGGCAATGGAAGCCATCGACCAAGCTGAGATCTTAACTCACGAGGAGCGAAAAGGTGCCAGAAAAACCCTCAGTGCCGCTGCTATGACTTATGTTGCAGCCGCTGCTGTTGCCTTTGCCCAGCTTCTGCGGCTTATCCTGCTCTTCGGTCGGCGAAGAAACGACTAATTATCCAACAATTCCCGCTTCGGTCTTGACAACCGAAGCGGGATCTTATATACTTTGCTTTGTGTGAAAAGTATGAATTGTAGGAAAGGAGATCCGCTATGGCCGGTGGCAAGCACATCCTTGGCAAGGGAAATTCCCGCAGAGTATTCGGGACTGCCAAGGTCGGTGACCGAGGTCAGATCGTAATCCCAAAAGAGGCACGGGAGCTGTTTAATATCCAACCCGGCGATACGCTGTTGATACTGGGTGAGGAGAATAAGGGCCTAATCATTTCCCGCCCGGAGCTTTTAAGGGATCTGGCAGACCAGATATTTGAAGTCAAAGAAAACGAGGATAAGAAAAAATGACTGAATTATTGGAACTATACGGTTCAATGGGCATCTCCCCTGCCGTATATGCATATGGCGAACAAACCATAGAAAAACTGAAGGAACGTTTTGAGGCAATTGATAAGATCGCAGAACACAATCAGGCAAAAGTGCTGTCTGCTATGCAGAAGAATAAGGTCAGCGCCGCCTGTTTTGCGGCAACCACCGGCTACGGCTACGACGATATGGGCCGTGACAATCTGGAGAAGGTCTATGCGGACGTATTCCACACTCAAGCCGCACTGGTTCGGCCGCAGATCACCTGCGGTACCCATGCGCTGACTGTCGCTCTGTCTGCAAACCTGCTTCCCGGTGATGAACTTCTCAGTCCCGTTGGACTGCCCTATGACACGCTGCAGGAGGTAATCGGCATCCGGAAAAGCCCCTGCTCTTTGGCTGAATACGGCGTGGCTTACCGTCAGGTAGACCTGCTGAAGGACGGCTCCTTTGATTATGCGGGAATCCGTGCCGCTATCAACGAAAAAACCAAGCTTGTGACCATCCAGCGTTCCAAAGGCTACGCCACCCGCCCCACTTTCTCCGTGAAGCAGATCGGTGAGCTGATCGCCTTCTGCAAGTCCATCAAGCCGGATGTTCTGGTGATGGTGGATAACTGCTACGGTGAATTTGTGGAAACCATCGAACCTTCTGATGTAGGAGCAGATATGGTGGTAGGTTCTCTGATCAAGAATCCCGGCGGCGGACTTGCCCCCATCGGCGGCTATATCTGCGGCACGGAAGAGTGCGTCAGCCGATGCGCTTATCGGCTTTCCGCTCCCGGTCTGGGTCAGGAGGTTGGCGCCAATCTGGGCTTGATGCCCAGCCTGTACCAGGGCTTCTTCCTGGCTCCTACAGTGGTTGCAGGTGCTGAAAAAGGCGCTATCTTTGCGGCAAACCTGTATGAGCCTTTGGGCTTTAAGTGCGTTCCCAACGCCACAGAAAGCCGCCACGACATCATTCAGGCGGTGGAGCTGGGCAGTGAGGAGGGCATGATCGCCTTCTGCAAGGGTATCCAGGCCGCAGCGCCGGTGGATTCCTACGCCACTCCGATGCCCTGGGATATGCCAGGATATAATGACAAAGTAATTATGGCCGCAGGTGCTTTCGTTCAGGGCTCTTCCATTGAATTGTCCGCTGACGGCCCAATCCGTCCTCCTTACGCAGTCTACTTCCAGGGCGGTCTTACCTGGCAGCACGCAAAGCTGGGTATCCTGATGAGCCTGCAAAAAATGGTGGACGCCGGTCTTGTAAAAATTTAGGGAGGAAAATACTATGTCTTGGTTATTCTTTTCCATCGCAACCGCCATTTTATGGGGCGCTGCAGAACTGTTCTACAAGAAGGGTGCGCAGCCGAATGAAAAATACTCCCACCTAAAGATATGCGTTTGGGTCGGCGTAGTGATGGGACTTCACGCTATCTTTACCCTGCTGACACAGGACATCCACTACAATCCCATCAACCTGCTGGTCTACCTGCCTGTTTCCCTGTTCTACATCATCTCAATGGCATTCTCTTATTTCGGAATGCGCTTCCTGGAGGAATCTATTTCCGACCCCATTGAGAACACAGCAGGTGTTATTTGCGTCCTTCTGTTTGCCGTGTTTATGGGCGATACCTTCTCCTGGCTCACTTGGGTCGCCGTTGGCGTGATCACTGTTGGTGTTGTGGGTGTCAGCTATATGGAAAACCACGGTGATACTAACAGAAAAAAGATCTACGGCAAAAAACTGGCCATCATTTCTTTCTGTATGCCCTTCGTGTATGCCCTGTTGGATGCTTTCGGCACGTTCTTTGACGATGCCTTCTTCCTTGTGGAGGATATCGCAAACGCTCCTTTTGTGGATGTAACCGAAGAGACCATTGAAGCCGTTGCAAACACCAGCTATGAGCTGACCTTTGCGCTGTTTGCTTTGATCCTGTTCATCTTTATGAAAGCAAAAGGCGTTAAGTTTGGTTCCGTGCCCCAGCACAAGGACAAGATCCTGGCTGCCGTGTTCGAGACCGCCGGTCAGTTTACTTACGTCTATGCCCTTGGCGGCGTGGATGCTGTTGCCGCTCCGATTCTTTCCTCCGTCTGCGTTGTTTCCCTGCTGCTCTCCCGTATTTTCCTGAAGGAAAAGCTTTCCTGGAAGACCTATGCATTCATTACCATTGTGATTATTGGCATCCTGTTGTTGGCGGTCAGCGAAGAACTCTAATCTTATATAAAAATCCCGAAGATCCGAGGATCTTCGGGATTTATTTATGCTTTCTTCAGTTTTCTACTCAGAATAATAGGCAGATACATTACGATCACAACACCGGCAATGATCACCGGGAAGCCAAGCAGGTGGCTGCCCCACATTTTCTCAAAAAACGCAAGAGGATTTCCTTCATCCGCACGCATCAGAAACATAAAATTGGTACCCAATAACAGATTCAGACCATAAATAGGGATCGCCATCAGCACCAAAAAACCTAACGCTTTTGGTATATACTTCACACGCAGGTCCAGCTTTCCGTTAGCAGCTTGCATCAGCGGATACAGCACAAGCAGAATATGGACAACATTGCTGTGAATGTGATAAATATTTGCAATAGGCAGTGCTGTCCAGGTTGGGAACAGCAACGCTGCCAGTGCACCGGGAATGCAGACAAGATACAGGAAATTGTCCAGCATCCGGGACGGCTTCCACGCATGGACCATAATCAAGAAGATATTGATACCGCAGAGGTGGAAAGGAAGATATCCCCAGAGGAATCTGCCTGTCGCTACCTGCAGGAGGATCTTAAGCACCTCCATAACAAGCATCGACAGTGCAATGGTTTTTTTGAATACGCTTCTGCCCCGATCGCTCATTTTTCTGAACCACACGCAGCAAATAATGACTGTGATGACGAATACCACCAGCCAGAAAAGGTGCAGACTGTCATAATGAGAGAATCCCATACCAGGTACAATGGTTTCCCCGGTATCCCAAAAGTACTCCATAGGTTTAATCCTCTTTCTGTATCAGTTTAATTTTATCATTGCGTTTTAAGTGCTTGATCTGGCACTCTCGTCGCAGCGCCACTGAGTGGTTTTCACAGCTTTCCTGATAACGCAGCGTCAACGGTCCTCTTCCACGGGTATACTTGGCACCCTTTCCGGATTCGTGAGCCTTAAGTCTGCGCTGCAGATCATCGGTGATCCCGGTATACAGCGTCCCGTCCCGGCACTCTAAAACATAAACGCACCACTGCTTTTCCATCTAAGTTACCTCTTGTGCCACTTTTGTTCCGCAAGACTAAGCAGTTTATCCAGCAAAAGGAAGGTTACATTTCCCAGTAACAGCAGCGCAATCAATCCGGCAAGTCCAAATCCTACAAATTCATCGGTCACATTTTCAAGTCCAAACAGGCGCAGCAGGAAAGTATATAGCAAAACCACCGCACTGTTAAACAGCAGAAGCTTCCACAGCCAGGCAACCGGCCATTTTTCAAAAACAGGCTTCAGCATCGGATAATATCCAAGCAGCAAAAACACCGCTACAGCTTCCTTATCCGGCCCCATAAGCAAACTCAGCAGCGTAACAGCTGCATACCAGGTCCAAGCGATCCGCTTGCCGCAAAGTCGAAATACCGTGTACTGGACCAATATACACAGCATCGGACACACATAGGTCGCCAGCGGGATCATACCGCCCATACACATTATCACCAGTGCCGCAGCCGCAAGCATTCCACCCAAGGCAACGGATTTTATTTTTGATGTCATTACCGACCACGATCCTTCATTTTGCATAGGAAGATTATACTCCATCCAGTTGGAAATAACAATCCTTTTTATTGGCCGACACTCCGCAAGGAATTATCGCCTGAAAAAGGCGTTTATTCGCACCATACTGCGTCAAAAATACTCGTAATACACAAAGTATTACTGCGCTTTTTTCCTTATCTGGCACAAATCTTCGTATTTTTCAGGTGCTTCGCAGTTTTGAAGTGGAAGTTTTTCGCATAAACAAATAACGAAATTCCCGGAATGCTGACGCATTTCGGAAAATTTTTATGCGGTTTAGGCGGAAAAAGAGCCGTTAAAAACCGATACTTCCTTGCGGAGTGTCGCCCTTGACACAGTTCTGATTTTCGGATATAGTGAAATCAAGAAAGGAGGCGGTTTTTATGGAGATCGCAATTGGTATGAAGGGACAGGCAGAAAACCTTGTGGAGCGTGAGGACACTGCCCATGCGGTAGGCTCCGGTTCTCTGCTGGTCTATGCCACCCCCTGTATGGTAGCCTTGATGGAGGGTGCCGCCTGTGAAGCCATCGCAGAGGCGATGCCTGAGGATAAGACCTCTGTGGGAATTGAACTGAACATTTCCCATCTGGCTGCCACTCCGGTAGGAATGGACGTTCACGCCGTAGCTGAAGTCACTGCAGTAGACGGAAACATTATCACCTTCCGCCTGGAGGCCTTTGATGAGGCAGGCAAGATCGGCGAAGGCACTCACAAACGGGCAATCGTCACCGCACAAAGATTCCTGGATAAGGTTTACACCAAATTATAAGGAGGTCTTAAAATGGAAAGTTACAGCGCAATGATCCGTAATGCATTTGATATGGGGAGCATCCGGGATGCAAATGTGCTGTTTGAGACCTGCATCCGCAATGCATTTCCCACTTTCAATTTCCGTGGATTGGAGCTGATCCGCTTTTTGCGGCAGGATCAGTATATGGAAGGAAAAAGCTGGAATCACGTTTTTGAGATCCGGGCAGCCACACTGGAAAACACAAAGGTATGGGAAGTGGAATGCCGCCGTGTTTCTATGGGAAAAACCCCGGATAAACACGTATATCTGGATTATCTAACGTTAGGTTTTGTAAAATATAAGGAATAACAAATGCCTCGTACTTTAAAGTACGAGGCATTTTTATTACATTTCCTGTCTGCCTTCCAACGCCCGGGAGAGGGTCACTTCGTCGGCATACTCCAGCTGGCTGCCCACAGGCACACCATAGGCAAGACGGGTCACCTTGACCTCCAGAGGCCGCAGCAGGCGGGAGATATACATTGCTGTAGCTTCACCCTCTGTATCAGGGTTCGTGGCCATAATGACCTCTCTGACCTGTGTGGATGCCACCCGGTTCAGCAGCTCCTTGATCTTGATATCATCCTGTGTCACATGGTTCAGCGGGGAGATCACACCGTGAAGCACATGATACACGCCGGAAAACTCCCGGCTGCGCTCCATTGCGATCACATCCTTGGGATCGGCAACTACACAGATCACTCCCTGATCACGGGTATCGTCATCACAAATGGGGCAGATCTCACGGTCGGTCAGGTTCTGGCAAATCGGGCAGGTATGGACCGTTCGCTTCGCCTCCATTATCGCATCAGCAAAAGCTTGCGCCTCCTCCAAGGGAAGTCCAAGCACATAAAATGCCAACCGCTGGGCCGTCTTACCGCCGATTCCCGGCAGCATAGCAAACTGATCCGAAAGGTCCTGCAGCGCTGCGGGAAAGTACTGCATAGCGCCTCCTTAGAACAGACCGCCCAGATTCAGGCCGCCGGTCATACGGGACATATTGTTGGCCTTGTCGGCTTCTGCGTTGCGCAGCGCCTCATTAACCGCTGCGATCACCATATCCTGCAGCATTTCCACATCGTCGGGATCCACTGCCTCAGGATCGATTGCCAAAGAAACGATTTCATTCTTGCCGTTCACTTCGGCCTTCACCACACCGCCGCCGGCAGATGCGGTATAAGTCTTGTTTTCCAGTTCTTCCTGCATACGCATCATATCCTGCTGCATCTTCTGGACCTGCTTCATCATAGCAGCCTGATTCATTCCACCGGGCATACCCCGGAATCCACCCTTTGCCATAGTGTATTCTCCTTAATTTTCCTTAATTTTAATAATATCGGAATGGGCTCTGCCAAACTGCAGAAGCTGTTCCATTTGTTCACGCTTTCCGCTGGGTGCTGACTGGTCGGCAACCTTTACACGGACGGGTCTCCCTAGCTTCGCCGATGCCTTACGGCCGACGATCTCAAGGATGTCCGGTTTGTTTATCATATCCTGGGTAAAAGTATTTTTGCAAACCAGGGTCAATACATCCCCCTGCAATACACCTTGCACAGGCGCATCCGCTGTGGCGGCAAAGAACCCAAAGGCCGGAGGCTTCAGTTCCTTGCGGATCTGGGATGCAAGGTCTGTCCAAAATCCCACAGGCGCTTCATTGATGGGCTGGACGGGCATTTCATTCTCATCCGGCGGTGCATCGCAGTCGTCCGGCATAGGCGGTCTGTCATCTTCATCCTCCGCCCGATCAGGTGCCGCAGCAACTGTAAAGCTTCCGGAACGGATCTGCTCCTCCAATCGGGTGAGCCGGGCATTGATGGCTTCTGCCTCCAGTACAAGCTCCGGCTGACACAGATTCATCACGCAAAGCTCCGCATCCATTCTTCTGCTGGAGCTTCTGGTAAAGCCTGCAGCGGTTTGCTGGATCAGATTCAGCATCCGTACCAGCTCTCCGGAAGAAAACCGCTTTGCAAGCTCCTGGACCTGATGGTCCGTCGCTACGCCGGAAAGCATACTGATCCCCTCTGCCGGTGCAGTTTTCATAACCATAAAATCACGGGTCAGGCAGGCCATCTCATCCAGCAGCGCACCCATGTCCTTGCCTTCGGAATAGAAACGGTTCAAAAGCGACAGGGCCTTGGCTGTGTCGTGCTCAGCCACATATCCCATCAGCTCGCCGCACTGCTGAATGCCGGCAATGCCCAAACAGGCATACACCCGCTCCGCAGTCAGCTCGCCGGCCGTCGCAGATGCGCACTGGTCCAAAAGGCCCAATCCGTCACGCATACCACCATCAGCAAGACGGGCAAGAATCCGGGCAGCGGCTTCGTCCAGTTCGATATTCTCCTGATACGCAACATACTGCAGCCGGGATGCGATATCCTCCTGACTGATCCTGCGAAAAGAAAAACGCTGACACCGGGACAAAATCGTGGCAGGAACTTTGTGAAGCTCCGTTGTTGCCAGAATAAACAGCAGGTGCTCCGGGGGCTCCTCAATGATCTTCAGCAGCGCATTGAATGCCGAAATGGAGAGCATATGCACCTCATCGATGATGTA
The DNA here is from genome assembly GCA_017435245.1 of Oscillospiraceae bacterium. Lineage (GTDB taxonomy): Bacteria > Bacillota > Clostridia > Oscillospirales > Oscillospiraceae > Faecousia. Next base: position 22,188 of record JAFSFK010000163.1, read on the forward strand.
CACACGCATCTTCACCTGAGAAGGTGTATAAATGGCATCATCCCGCAGGTCACGGACATTATCTACACCATTATTGGAGGCTGCATCGATCTCCAGCACATCCATACAGGAGCCGTCATCAATACTGCGGCAAGCCTGACAGCAATTACAGGGATTCCCATCCTGCGGATTCTCACAGTTTACAGCCTTCGCCAGGATCTTGGCGGAGCTGGTCTTACCCGTTCCCCGGGAACCGGTGAACAGATAAGCGTGGCTCAGGCGACCGCTCTGCAACTGGGTTTTCAGGGTCTGGGTGACCGCCATCTGACCAACTACGTCATCAAAGGTCTGGGGGCGGTATTTACGGTATAACGCCTGATACATTTCTGTTCACCTCCTACACAGAATATAACACATCCATCCTAAAAAGACCGGCTCATAACAAGATCGCACACCCACATTTGAGCAAGCAGAATACCCGGTATCCGTGCAGCCAGCTCGGGAACGGCAACCCTGCGGCACACGAGAAGGTCCGCTTAATGCTGCTTGGTTCCCCACCTGACATGGTTCACGGGATCCCGTTGCGCAAGACCG
>JAFSFK010000164.1 GCA_017435245.1 Oscillospiraceae bacterium
ATGCTTAAGGTTATGTATGCGATTCCGTCAGATTTGACAATCCGGAAGGTCGTTATCACGCCCCAGAGTGTTACCGGCGGTGAGCCGAAGATTTTCCGGGATGCCGCAAATCCCAGAAAGAGAATCGGCACATAATTAATGTTCAAAGCGGAGGGGGTAGGCATCTACCCCCTTTTTGTTCTCAGGAGGAGAAAACTATGACAGAACGATTTGTTTCCGGAAAAATGCCGATTTTAGCATTGCGGGGACTTGCAATATTTCCGGATCAGACAGTCCATTTTGATGTTGGGCGAATTAAATCTGCCTTGGCACTTGAGGCGGCAATGAAGTCGGACCAGACTTTGCTGCTGGTGCCGCAAAAAGATATTATGGATGATGACCCGGATCTTTCCCAGCTGTATCCCATCGGTACGGTCGTGAAAGTAAAACAGGTTTTGAAAGCCCAGGGGGAAAATATCCGTGTTTTGGTTAACGGTTTGTGCCGTGCAAAAATTACAGAGCTTAACCAGAGGGAACCCTATCTTTCCGGACGTGTGGAAGCGGTAGAGGAAATCATTCCTGCAGATTCAGTTAAGGCCAAGGCTTTGCGCCGGGAGGCCAATGCGCTGTACGGTGCCTATATGGAGACATTGGAGCATCCGGTTCGGTCGGTACAACTGCGAATGCTGGCATCCGACAGCAGCGGCTTTATTGCAGATACGATTGCGCAGAACTCCGGTATTGATTATCCCGAGAAGGTAAAACTGTTGTGCCAGTTGAACCATACTCGTCGGCTGGAGATGGCGCTTCGTATGCTGCAGCAGGAGATGCAGATGCTCCAGTTGGAGTCTGACATTCAAGAGCGTACCCGTGCCCATATTGATCAGGATCAGCGTGATTACTATCTGCGGGAGCAGATGAAAGCAATCCGGGAAGAGCTGGGCGAGGGTGATGACTATTCGGAATTTGCCGAATATGAGAAGGGTATTCTTCTTCTAAACCTGCCGGAAGAAATTGAAAATAAGCTGATGAAGGATCTTCAGCGGCTCAAGAAACAGCCATTTGGTTCGGCTGAGGCGTCCGTTTTGCGCAACTATCTGGACACGGTGCTTGAATTGCCGTGGAACACTTCCAGTAAAGAAAGAGTCGATGTTTCGGTCGCAAGAAAAATCCTGGAAAAGGATCATTTTGGCCTGGAAAAGGTTAAAGAGCGTATTTTGGAGACAATTGCTGTGCGTCAGGTCGCACCGGAAATGCCTCCTCAGATCTTGTGTCTTGTTGGCCCTCCCGGTGTTGGCAAAACTTCTATTGCATATTCCATCGCACGGAGCTTAAATCGAAAAATGGCACGTATTGCGCTGGGTGGCGTTCATGATGAGGCAGATATTCGTGGACATAGGAAAACCTATGTTGGGGCTATGCCTGGACGTATTCTCAATGGACTGATTCAGGCGGGTACCAAGAACCCTCTGATCCTTTTGGATGAAGTGGATAAGATGGGATCTGATTACCGAGGAGATCCCAGTGCTGCTTTGCTTGAGGTTTTAGATGGAGAGCAGAATAAGACTTATCGGGATCATTTTTTGGAAATTCCCTTTGATTTGAGCAATGTAATGTTTATTACAACTGCCAATACGACGGATACGATCCCCAGACCGCTTCTTGATCGCATGGAGATCATTGAACTTGGTTCTTATACTGATGAAGAGAAGCTGATGATCGCAAAGAATCATTTGGTCCCCAAGCAGTTGAGCAAGCATGGCTTGAAAAAGAGTCAGCTCAGAATTACAGATGATGCGATCCGTGAGATTATTCAGTGTTACACGAGAGAGTCCGGCGTTCGTAATCTGGAACGTAGTATTGCCCAGATCTGCCGTAAAACCGATATGCAGCTGCTGACTGACGAAAGTATCAAGCGAATCAATGTCACGGCTACAGGAATAGAAAAGTTCCTGGGTGTTCGGAAGTTCCTGCCGGATAGACTGCCCTGCAAGGATCAAGTGGGGCTGGTGACAGGTCTTGCCTGGACTGCTGTTGGCGGTGATACGCTGGATGTGGAAGTCAATGTAATGGACGGTTCCGGAAAGCTGGAACTCACCGGCAATCTGGGAGATGTTATGAAGGAATCTGTCCAGGCAGCTATGAGCTATATCCGTGCAAATGCAGATAAACTCGGGATTACTTCTGACTTTCATAAGTCTAAAGATATTCATGTTCATTTCCCGGAAGGTGCTGTTCCCAAGGATGGACCGTCTGCCGGTATTACGGTATGCACAGCGATCATTTCTGCCTTGACGAATACAACCGTTCGTCGGGATGTGGCTATGACCGGTGAGATTTCTATCCGTGGTCGTGTTCTGGCTATTGGCGGATTGAAAGAAAAGACAATGGCTGCTCTGCGCCATGGGATCCGTACGGTGATCATCCCCAAGGAAAACGAACGTGATCTGGAGCAGATCGATCAGACTGTTCGCAATTCGCTGAATTTTGTCACAGCCGAAAGCATTGAAACTGTTTTGGATACTGCGTTGAACCGCCAAAAGGACACTTTCTCTGGTATTTTTAAGGATATTCCCGGTGATGTTGTGTCCAAAGCAAGAAAAACGACCATTCGCCAGTGAGGTGATGCTATGAATTTTCATAACGTTGAATTTCTTATATCCGCAGCATCCACCAATGACTTTCCTCAAAACCGGTTGCCGGAAATTGCTTTTGCCGGAAAGTCGAATGTCGGTAAATCCTCGGTAATTAACCGGATTCTGCAAAGAAAAAACTTTGCCCGTGTTGGAGATAAGCCCGGTAAGACCGTTCACGTAAATTATTTTACTATCGATAATAAGTGTTACTTTGTGGATCTTCCGGGATATGGCTATGCCAAGGTTTCCCAGTCTGAAAAGGAACGCTGGGGTCGTCTGATGGAAGCATATTTTGCTTCAAATCGTATCGATCTTGGCATTCTGATCGTTGATGCAAGACACGCACCTACCAATAACGATATTACCATGGCACGATGGTTCATTGACAGCGATTGTCCATTTGTTGTTGTTGCAAATAAATTGGACAAGGTAAAGAAAAGTCAATTGGAATCCAACCTGCAAACAATACGTGAGGATCTTGAGCTCCCGGAGGGATGTGTCGTTCTGCCTTTCTCTGCTGAGAAAGGCAATGGCCGGGATGATCTGGTGAAACTGATTCTCCAGGCAGCAGGGGAGTGAGTTTGTGATCATTTCCATACAGGACTGGATTTTTGATGTAGATGTGGATGCAACAGCAAATTACTGCAGCGACGTGATTGCGGATCCTTGTGTCTGTGGGTATTGCAGAAATTTTCGCTCTGCGGTTAAAGAAGCGTATCCATCCCTGGATCCGCTTCTTTCCAGATTCGGAAGCAGGGTAGATGCTCCGGAAGAATTAATGCCCTATGAACCGACGGTTTTTGAAGGCAGTTACTGCATTAGCGGTGTAATTCTGAAAACCGGTACAGAAGAATTGCGTTGCGATAAATGCAGTCTGTCCGTTCTGACTGCAGAACAAACAGACTACGAAACCGCCTGTCCGAGACCCTATTTTGTTCTCAGAACCAATAGTTTGGAGTTACCCTGGGTCCTGGCTGAGGATATGGATGAGGTGGTTTCACCTGCTAATGAACCGGAGTATTTGGAAAGAATGTGGGACCGGTTACTTCAAAATGCCCCTGAAAGCACGATTAATTGAAAGAAGATCACTGCTCCAAGGCAGTGATCTTCTTTGTTATAGACTTTCTTTTGCTTTTTTCAAGGCGCTTGCCAGTTGGTCGGGACAGGAGGTTGCTTTCATACCGCAGGTAGTACCCTCCAGTTTGGAAATCACTTCGTCCACCTGCATACCTTCCACCAATGAACCGATGCCTTTCAGGTTTCCGTTGCAGCCACCGATAAACTGAACGTTTTTTAAAATACCGTTCTCAATTTCGAAAAGGATCCTTTGAGAACAGGTTCCTCTTGTCTTAAAATCAAATTGCACGTCATTCTTCCTTTCATTTATAAAGTAATATCTGCAAGTTCTCCGTTGACCAAAGCCACCAGTTGTTCCAGTGGGAGGATCATCTGATGTCCACGTTCACCTGCAGAAACTGCAATTTCATCAAAAAGCTGACAGGTTTCATCGAAATAGGTAGGGTATTTTTTCTTCATACCAACCGGACTGCATCCACCACGGATATAGCCGGTAATGCCAAGCAGTTCTTTTACATGGATCAGCTCGATGCTTTTATCACCTGCTGCTTTTGCTGCTTTTTTAAGATCCAGTTCGCAGCAGACAGGTATACAGAAAACTTGAATGCCTTTTTTAGGACCTCTGGCAACCAGAGTCTTATATACCTGCTCAGGTGGAAAACCGATTGCTTTTGCGGCATGGTTTCCATTTAAATCGTTTTCATCATATTCGTAGAATGCTTCCCGACAGGGAATGCCCGCTTGCTGAACAAGCCGCACTGCGTTTGTTTTAGATGCCATAGAATCACCGCAGCTATTATACGACAGGGAATGGATTCTTTCAAGTGTGAATTGTTGCTAAATTGTCGGTTATCCTAAACAGGTGAAAGGAGGCGGTTGCATTGGCTGAAAACAAGGATGCGCAGCTAAAGCAGGAAGAAAGGGAACAGGTGATCGAGCTTGGTTCCGATATTACCAAAAGTAAAAAGGGAAATATTTACACTCTTACGATCATTGGACAGGTTGAGGGACATCAAGTGCTGCCGGAAACGGCAAAGACGACAAAGTATGAGCATATTCTGCCCCTGCTTGCCGGTATTGAAGAAAGTGATGACATTGATGGTTTACTTCTGCTTTTGAATACGGTCGGCGGTGATATTGAGGCTGGTCTTGCAATTGCGGAAATGATTGCCGGTATGAAGAAACCGACTGTTTCACTGGTGCTGGGAGGAGGACATTCAATCGGTATCCCGTTGGCGGTGTGTACGAAAAAGTCATTCATTACACCAACGGCCAGTATGACAGTCCACCCTGTCAGAATGACCGGACTTGTGGTTGGAGCACCGCAGACATTCCGATATTTCCAGCGGATCCAGGAACAAATTGCGGACTTTGTCACCGAGAATTCCGGGATATCAAAGGAGCAATTTGAAAAGTATATGATGGCAACCGGTGAAATGGCAACAGATGTCGGCACGATTCTTTACGGTAAGGAAGCGGTTGCTTCCGGATTGATCGATAAGCTTGGTGGACTGTCTGATGCATTGGCGGCATTGCACAAAATGATCGATAAGCAAAAAGTGAAAAGCAAAACGGAATAAATTTGTGATTTCCACTGGAAATTCTGCAGATGATGTGTTATTATAAAGTGTAATGTTATGGGAAGGAGATGGGTGAAGTAATGACAATTTTTGAGAGCATTGTTTATGGCTTTGTTTCGGGACTTGCGGAATTCTTGCCTGTCTCTTCCCGAGGACATCAAGCGATTATGATGCGTTTGTTTGGGCAGGATCACAGAGATCCGGTCCGTGATTTTCTGGTTCACATTGCAGTCATCACTGCATTGCTGTTGGCCTGCAAGTCTCTGTTTGTGCATTTGCGCAGAGAACAGATGCTTTCCAAGCGGCGTCGCAGAAAAGGTACATATGACCGTAAGGGGATCTATGATCTTCGGTTTGTGAAAACTGCTGTGATGCCAATGCTGATCGGTATGTTACTGTATATTGCTACGAAGGGATTTGAATTTACACCATTACGCTTGGCACTTTTCTTTGCGGTCAATGGCATTATACTGATCATTCCGGAGCATATGGCCCACGGAAATAAGGATGCACGTGCATTGACCGGGTGGGACGGTATTTTAACCGGTTTTATATCAATTTTGGCATCGTTCCCCGGAATCTCCCGTGTTGGTACGATGAGTGCCTTTACGACAGCCAGGGGTGCAGATCGTCAGGCTGCTCTGAACTGGATTTTGGCATTAAGTTTTCCTGCTTTGGTAATGCTACTTGGTTTTGATATTGTAAATTTGATCATTCAAGGCTTTGATCCAATTTCTGTTATAGTGCTAATTGGCTATCTGCTGGCTGCTGCTGCGGCGTTTGCCGGCGGTTATTTTGGAATCGTCATCTTACGGTATTTGACGGTTCAGATCGGTTATACCGGTTTTGCTTACTATTCCTGGGGAGCAGCAATGTTTTCCTTCATCCTTTATTTGATCGTTTGAGGAGGCTCATATGGCTGAAAAGAAGCGAAAATCTCAAGCTGAAAAAGCGGCTTCTGCCGCAAAAACAAAGAATTCCGGCAAGCGCTCCGGTACATCCCGGAAGAGTGCTGTAGAACCGGCAAAAAAGGAGCGAAAAATCCCTCTTCGTGTAGCCTCTTCTCTGACATTTTTGTGTTTATTTGTGATATTTTTGATCATAGCACTTTGGCCGGAGGGCGCTATCGTAAAGGCTCTGGACAGTGTTATTCACGGTATTTTGGGAAATGTTGGATTTGTAATTTCCATTCCTGCGTTTCTTTATCTTTTTGGTATCCACGCTTTTAGCGGTAAGCGACCTGTCTGTATGCGCTCCATCTGTATCGGTATTTTTGTGATCCTGTGCGGCTGTATTGCGCATCTTGTGAAGGATCCTCAGCGTTTGTCCACAGGCTTAGCGTTGATTTCTGATTTGTACCGTGGAGGTATCTCCGGTCAAACTGGTGGTGTTTTGTGCGGACTTTTAGCGATCCTTGTCCGGTGGCTTTGCGGCACAGCAATCAGTTATATTATTTTTGTTGTAGCTGCAGTCCTCTCCTTGCTGGCGGGTATGCAGATCACGATCCCCAGTATCATTCGTGCGATTCAGAATCGGCCCCGGGCGGAGTGGGAAGATGAGAAGGAAACAGTTGAGAAGCAGGAACCTGCTGCTGTTGTTGTCAATCATATTGCTAACAAGCGCATAGCCCATATTGAACAACAGCGTGCCCGTGCAGAGGCTGCGGCGGCGGAACTGGAAGCGCAGCAAAATGCACCTGTGCCTGTAAAGAAATCTAAAGTAGCGGATATTATGAGCCAGATCGAGGGTGATATCGAAACCCCGGTTGCAGCGGCTGCGGTTCCGTCCACACAGGCGATTGAGGCTGAGATCCTTATTGCCGGTGCAGAAGCGGTATCTTCGGTGCCAGAATCTATGCCTCCGCTGGAAATCGAGCCGGAAGTTCAGACGGATGTTCCTGCCGAGCCTGTGAAGAAAAAGCCGGTGAAGGTTAAGAAAGTCACCGCTCAGGAGGCGGAGACCGCAGCTGAAGAAGTTACAAAGGAAATCGAGGAAGCGCAGCAGGATCAAAAGCCTGAATACATTTTTCCGCCGATTTCTTTGCTTAAGAATGCGAGCGGAGCGAATGGCGACGGAACATTAGAGATGCGAGAAAATACTCAGCGGCTAAAGGAGACCTTGGCAAGCTTCAAGATCGCTGCGCATATTATTAATGTGACCCGTGGCCCCAGTGTTACTCTTTACGAAGTGGAACTGGAGAAGGGTGTTCGGCTGAATAAACTCGTAACTGCCGCTGATGATATTGCTCTGAGTCTGGGTGCGTCCGGTGTGCGTATTGCAGCGATCACCGGCAAGAATTCCATTGTAGGTATTGAGGTTCCCAATCAGGAGGTCAACATGGTTTCCTTGCGGGAAGTGATCAATTCCGCCAATTTCACAAAGTCCAAGTCCAAATCCTCTTTTGCGGTCGGTAAGGATATTGGCGGTAACTGTATTATCGGAAATATTTCCAAACTTCCTCATATGTTGATCGCCGGTACCACCGGTTCCGGTAAATCTGTTTGTATGAATTCCATTATCATTTCCTTGCTGTATAAAGCAAGTCCCGATGATGTGAAGCTCATAATGGTTGATCCAAAGATGGTTGAACTGCGGGCGTACGACAGCATTCCTCATTTGCTGATCCCTGTGGTGACTGATCCCAAGAAGGCAGCCGGTGCCTTGCAGTGGGCTGTTACCGAAATGATGCGCCGCTATAAGGCAATGTCTGACACCGGTGTTCGTGACCTGGAATCTTATAACCGGATCGTTGAGAGCCACGAATCTGACGAGAAGAAGCTGCCCCAGGTGGTCGTAATTATTGACGAGCTTGCGGACTTGATGCTGGTAGCAGCTAAGGAAGTCGAGGAATCCATCTGCCGTATTGCCCAGATGGGACGTGCTGCCGGTATCCACCTTGTCATTGCTACACAGCGGCCTTCCGCAGATGTGATCACCGGCCTTATGAAGGCCAATATTCCTTCCCGGATCGCCTTTGCTGTTGCATCCGCAATGGAGTCGAGAATTATTCTGGACACCAAGGGTGCAGAAAAACTTGTGGGAAAGGGCGATATGCTCTACGCTCCCATCGGCTGCGGCGAGCCTAAACGTGTTCAGGGCTGCTTTGTTTCAGATGAAGAAGTTGAGGCGGTTACGGATTTTGTGAAGAACAATTCTGTTCCCAATTATGATCAGGATGTTATCAATGAGATCGATCGGAAAGCAGAGGAGGAGAAAAAGCAATCTGTACCTGAGCCGACGCCTACGGAAGAGGAGCTGGAATATGATGAGCTGCTTCCCTCCGCTGTGGAGATTATTTTGGAGACAAGACAAGCATCTGTTTCCTGGCTTCAGCGCCGTTTGAAGCTCGGCTATGCACGTGCTGCCAGAATTGTTGACCAGATGGAAGAAATGGGAGTTGTGGGTCCCCACAAGGGAAGTGCACCCAGAGATGTTCTGATCACTAAGGAAGAATGGGAGGCTATGCGCTCCGGTCAGAGCTCCCAGATGGATTTTGACGATCTGGAGGTAGAGGAAGATACACCGGTTCCTGAGGATATTTAATTCACAGGAAAGGATATCTTAATAAATTGCATCGCATCCGGAAAGCCGGAGCGACAGCAGGAGGTAATTAAAAATGAATAGTAAGACGAAGAAGATGGTAGGCATTGGGTTGTTTACTGCCATAGTTGTTGTGCTTCAGCTTTTGGGCGGCGGTATCAGATTTGGTATGTTTTCCATTTCACTGGTGCTGATCCCCATCGTTGTGGGTGCGGCGGTATATGGCTGGTATGCCGGTGCCTGGCTGGGATTTGCCTTTGGTGTGACGGTGCTGCTTTCAGGCGACGCAGGAGCATTTCTGGCGGTTGATCCTCTGGCAACGGTACTGGTCGTGCTTGTAAAGGGCACTCTTTGCGGACTGTGTTCCGGACTTGTATATAAAGCCTTTCAGCGCAGTAACAAGATCCTTGCAGTAATCCTTGCGGCGATCGTTTGTCCGGTGGTGAATACAGGTGTATTTCTTTTGGGATGCTACATTTTCTTCTTACCGACCATTATCGAGTGGGCGGCACTGTATGGCTATGCTGATGTTGGAACCTATATGATTGTTGGCCTTGCGGGCATTAATTTCTTGATTGAATTGGCTGTAAACATTGTATTGGCTCCGGTAATTACAAGACTTATCCGATTTGCTAAAAAATGATTTGAAAAGAGCTGACAGCGAAAGCTGTCAGCTCTTTTTTTCATATCTGTGAATTCGGTGCATAGAGTGGAGTAGGAGTGATGCAAATGAATTGCGCATGGGATGCGTATTTAAATCTTTTACCACCGTGGATCCGATCCTTCGTGGACCAGTATGGCCGTACCACATTGCAAGAGCTTCGGCTGCGAAACGGTTCTCCGCCGCAATTAATAATGGGGACCCGATTCGTCAGTATGGACAGGCCGGTAACAACTGAAGATATATCGTATTGCATTAACGCAGCATCACAATATTCTCCTTGGTCAGCCGCCACCAGCTCACAGGGATATATTACTGCTGCTGGTGGACACCGAATAGGTATTTGCGGCCTTGTGACGGTACGTGACGGTACGATAACCGGAATATCGCAACCGCACTATCTATGCCTGCGTGTTGCCAGGGATTTTTGCGGGATTGCCGATAGGGTATTTAATCTTAACGGTTCTGTTTTGCTGATTGGACCTCCCGGAAGCGGGAAAACAACGTTTTTGCGTGACCTTATACGCCAACGATCCTACAAAAAACAGGGGAGTGTAGCTGTGGTTGACGAGCGAGGGGAACTGTTCCCGATTCATAAGTGTGGCAGTATTTTCGATGCGGGACCGTGCACGGATATACTGACTGGCTGCAGCAAGGAATCAGGGATCGAGATGGTATTACGAACAATGGGACCGAGTACCATAGCGGTGGACGAGATCACTGCACCTGCAGATTGCAGAGCGTTGATTTATGCCGGGCGATGTGGCGTACAGTTACTGGCAACCGCCCATGCTTACAATGTTGACGATCTGTTTTGCCGCCCAATTTACAAAGTGTTGACCGAAAAGAAACTCTTTGATCATATAATTGTTCTGCAAACGGATAAAAGCTGGAGATTGGAGAGGATGCGATTTGTACAGTAAGCTGATTGGCGCTATGCTTGTGCTTTTGGGTTGCGGAGGATTCGGATTTAAAATTGCTGCTTTCCATATGAAAGAGATAAATACTCTGCGAAAGCTAACAGGTATTTTAGATTATATGGAGTGCGAGCTTCAATATAGGGCCACACCGCTGCCACTGCTGTGCAGACAAGCTGCTGGGGAGGTCAGTGGTGTTCTCAGTTGTGTTTTTCTGGCGCTTGCGCAGACGTTTGAGGACCACCTATCGCCAAATGTTTCTACGTGTATGGATTCTGTTCTAAAAAAGTACAGCCAGCTGCCTGAATTGTCCCGAACAGCACTGGAGCAGTTGGGACAATCCTTGGGAAGGTTTGATATTGAGGGTCAGCTGAAGGGATTGGAAGCTGTCCGGCAGACCTGCCGCAGAATGCTGGAAGAGCTTGAAAGAAATAAGGATGTCCGATTGCGTGGATATCAGACGCTGGGCCTGTGTGCGGGTGCAGCGCTTGCGATTATTTTTTTATAAGGCATGGAAGTTGATCTCATTTTTAAAATTGCAGCCATAGGAATCATTGTTTCGATTTTGAATCAAGTCCTGGCAAAATCCGGCAGGGAAGAACAAGCTACAATGACAACACTCACCGGTCTTGTTGTGGTTTTGATTATGGTTGCACAAAAAATTTCTGAACTGTTTGATCTGATCAAGCGACTGTTTGATTTATAATGGATGATTTTGTTAAGGCTGCCGGGATTGCGCTGGTAGCAGTGATACTGAGTTTGATCCTGGCTAAGCAGAATAAGGATATTTCTACATTGCTGATTATTGCGGTTTGCGCAATTATTGTAATCTCAGCCATGCAGTACCTTCATCCCATTATTGATTTCTTTAGAAAGCTTAAGGTCATTGGACAACTGGATTCTGAGTTGTTTGGAATCCTCTTGAAAGCTGTAGGAATCGGTCTGCTTAGCGAAATAGCCGGAATGATATGCTGTGATTCCGGCAATGCTGCGTTGGCAAAGACGCTGCAAATTCTTGCTACAGCGGTGATCATATGGATCAGTCTGCCGATGCTGAACAATTTACTGCAATTGATTGAAAATGTACTGGAGGCGGTATGAGGCGAATTCTCATATGTTTAGCACTGACCTTAATGCTGTCGCAACCGGTGTTTGGGGTGTCCATTGAACCGCCCATTGCGCCGCATAGTGCTCAGGAATATATGCCGGATGAGATAGACAGCTTTGGGGATGATCTTTGGTATATCATAACAAGTGCTTTCTCTGTACTGACACCGAGCGTTAATGAAGCGGCACGCATTTGCGTTGCTTTGGTTGGGATCACTCTGCTGGTGTCCCTTTCTGATCATTTTGGTGACAGCGTTAAAAGGGTTTCGGATATTATTGGAGCGCTGTCGATGGGAATGCTTCTGCTTAAACCTGTAAACACGCTACTTAATCTTGGGATCGAAACCGTGAAGCAGATCGCTGATTACGGAAAACTCCTGTTGCCGGTTATGACAGCTGCAATGGCGGCACAAGGCAGTATCACAGCCTCCGGAGCTCTATATGTCGGTACTGCCTTTTTTAGTGCGTTGCTTTCTTCTTTGGTGACTACAATCATCGTGCCAATGATATATGTTTTTGTTTGTCTGTCCATTGCCAATTGCGCATTAGGTGATAAAATGCTTCAAAGCCTTCGGGATTTTTCAAAGTGGTCAATGACTTGGGCCTTAAAAATGATACTGTATATATTTACTGGATATATGGGTATCACCGGAGTTGTCAGTGGTACGGCGGACGCTGCCGCAGTCAAAGCGACTAAGCTTGCAATTTCCGGTAGTGTTCCGGTTGTTGGGAGTATACTTTCGGATGCATCGGAGGCGATCCTTGTGAGCGCTGGGGTGATGAAGAGCGCAGCAGGTGTCTACGGAATCTTGACGGTTATAGCAATTTTTATCGGACCGTTTCTACGGATTGGTGTGCAGTATCTGGTGTTAAAATTCACATCGGCCATTTGCGGTGCATTTGGCAGTAAGCGGCCTGTAGAACTCATTAACAGTTTTTCCGGTGCCATGGGGCTCATCCTTGGAATGACTGGTACAGTTTGCTTGCTACAGTTGATCAGTACAGTCTGCTTTATGAAAGGAGTCGGCTGATGGACGGAATTACACAGTATCTGCTGACGATTACAGCAGCGGCAATTATTTGCGCTCTGATCAGCACTTTTTTAAAAACAAAGGGAAGCATCTTTTCTGTTATAAAATTGTTGACTGGTTTGTTTATGGCACTGTGTGCAGTATCCCCGTTTTTGAATATTAAGGATCTGGATTTTTATGGTTTTATGGATTCGATACATTTCGATGCGCAGGAAGCTGTAAGTATCGGAGAAAATATGGTTATGGAATCTACCGGCAAAATCATAAAAGATCAAGTGGCCGCATATATTTTAGACAAAGCTGCTACAATGGAGCTTGACATTGAGGTGGAGGTGACTTTGGACAGTTCTAATCCTCCGCAGCCCTGTGCAGTAACACTTAAGGGAGCCGTGTCTCCATATGCAAAAGAGATTTTGTCGCAATACATAAATAATACCCTCGGGATCGCAAAGGAGGATCAGTTTTGGAAATAGGACGGATCAAAGAGAGATTTACCAAGCTTATAAATAAATATAGATACGTTCTTTTGATCATTCTGATCGGGATTGGGTTGATGATGCTTCCATCTCCCGTAAAATCAGAAGAATCGGAAACTGTGCGTTCAAACGTTGAAGATATCCAAACCGTTAGTATCTCAGAAGAACTGGCGCTGATCCTGAGTCAGGTCGATGGGGCGGGGGATGTGGAGGTTCTTTTGACTGTTTCCTCCGGCGAAGAGGTTTTGTATCAAACCGATGAGGAAATTTCAGTAAACGGGGAATCCTCATCTACACAAATCAGTACAGTTGTGGTTTCGGGTACAGACAGGTACGAGCACGGACTGATTCGTCAAACAATTTCGCCGATCTATCAAGGTGCGATCGTTGTGTGTCAGGGAGCGGATGATCCAAAAGTTCAGCTTGCGATTGTGGATGCGGTCGCAAATGCTACCGGATTGGGTGCAGACCGGATTTCTGTATTGAAAATGAAATGATTGGAGGCATTTTAATATGAAAACATGGAAAAAGAATTTGGTTGCGGCTGCGGTACTTGTCACAGTGTGTGGTGGTATCTATGTCAACTGGTTATACAGCGACTCTCAAGCTGCGGCAAATCTTACCGATACCTTAGATGCAGATAAAATTATGTCAGCAGACACCCTTGTGATGAGTGATGGGAGCACATATGAAGATGCACTGGAAGTAAATAACACTCAGGCTGATTACTTTGCTGCGGTTCGCTTGTCACGGCAGGAAGCCAGAGATAGTGCTGTGACCTTGCTGCAAGAGGCGATGGCCTACAGCGAGGATCCGGAAACCGCACAATCCAATGCGCAGTTGGAGCAGATCGTTCAGACCGCACTTTGCGAAGCGCAGATCGAAAGTCTCATCATAGCCAAAGGATATACGGATTGTGTTGCATACATCAGTGAAGAAGGTATATCCATTGCAGTTGCGGCACCGGAAGGCGGTCTTATGAAAGAGGACGTTGCCGTAATCGCAGACATTGTGATCACACAGTCAGATTACACCTTTGAAGACATTCGTGTCGTGGAGGTATAATGTTTTTGACCCCGGAGCCGAGGCTCCGGGGTTTGTCTGTAAAGAAAACTGTTGTATTTTTTCTGATTTGTGATACAATAAACAAAAGTATGTCATTTCTTCTTATGACAATTGATTTTGGAGGTATTTCTATGGCTGAATATAAGCAGTATATCACACAGGCACAGGAAAACGGTAACGTGATGATTTCTGAGGACGTGATTGCAACCATCGTTTCTCACGCTGTAAGTGAAGTTGAAGGTGTAGTTGGATTGAACGTGAAGACCGGCGCAGATATCGCTGAGCTTATTGGTAAGAAAAACTGGGGTAAAGGCGTTAAGGTCGTGATTACTGACGAGGACGCTCTGGAGATCGATTGTAATTTGTCTGTCAGCTACGGCCATAGTGTGGTTACCGTTGCCAAGGCTGTCCAGGAGGCTGTTACAAATGCTGTGGAATCTATGACCGGGGTTGCGATCAAATCTGTCAATGTAAATGTTTGCGGTATCGTCCGTCAGTAAGGAGATCTTATGACCAGAGCAAATGCCAGAGAACTGGCTGTACATTTAATTTACGGTCGGGATTTTACCGGTGAGGAACCCGAGGTCGTGGTTGAGACCCGGCTGAATAAAGAGTATTACGCTAAGCTCTCCCAGGAGAATCAGGTATAAGAAGAGCGTCCTACCCGCACCCAGCGGGCCTATATCGATCAGGTCGTTGCTGGCGTTGCCAATCGTGCGGATGAACTGAATGCCGAAATTCAGAAGTATTCCATTGGTTGGGATGTTGCCAGAATTTCAAGACTTGCCAGAACCGTTATGCAGCTTGCAATGTTCGAGATTCTGTACATTGAGGATGTCCCTACCGGTGTTGCGATTTCTGAGGCAGTTCGTATCGCTAAGATGTATGATGGGGATGACACCGGTTCATTTGTCAACGGTATTCTTGGCGCCTTCGCAAGAGGTCTGCAGTCCGGGGAGTCTGTATGAGTGTCATAGGCTTTGATACCAGTAATTACACAACATCTATCGCTTTTTATGACGGATCAGATGGATTGAACTGCTCAAAGCTCCTGCCTGTAAAGGAAGGTGAGTTGGGACTTCGTCAGTCTGATGCAGTATTTCAACATACAAAAAGCCTGCCGGAGCTATCCGGCAGGCTGTTTTCCCATATAAGCTGTGGCAATATAACCGCAGTAGGTGTCAGTACACGTCCACGAGCGGTGGAAGGCAGCTATATGCCTTGCTTTATGGTTGGATATTCACACGCAAAGCTTCTGGCTGATTCCCTTGGTGTGCCCCTTGTGGAGTGTTCTCATCAGCAGGGACATATTGCCGCATCATTGTGGAGTGCGGACAGGCTGGATCTGATGCGGAAACCCCATCTTGCGTGGCATCTTTCCGGTGGAACCACCGAACTGCTACTAGTTGAACCGGATGGCAAAAATGTATGCTGTACTAAAATTGGTGGAACAACGGACATTTCTGCCGGTCAGCTTATTGACCGTACGGGTCAGATGCTGAAGCTTCCGTTTCCATCCGGTAAGCAGGTGGATGCTCTGAGCAAAGAAGCATCTGGAAATGATACTTTTCGTGTGAAATGCCCGGCGATGGATTTTTCCTTGTCTGGCGTACAGAATAAAGTTCAGCAATTCTACGGCAAGACAGGGGACATCGCAGAAACTGCTGCATATGTACTGCGTTGTATTTGTTATGCTGTAAGAAAAGCGACAGAGAACGCATTAACACAGTACCCGGGTCTTCCGGTTGTTTTCTCCGGTGGTGTCGCTTCTAATTCGATGCTCCGGGATGGGTTGTCCTGCTTTGACCCTATTTTCGCTAAGCCTGAGTTTTCCACCGACAACGCAATGGGCGTTGCGGTCTTGACCTATCTGTCACAGGAGGGGTAGTATGTCCCAGCAAGTACTGTCTGTCACGCAGATAAATGAATATATCCGTGGGATGATGGACGAAGATGCACTTCTTGCCGGGGTCGCTGTAAAAGGGGAAATCAGCAATTATAAGGTCTATCCTTCTGGGCACCATTATTTTACCATCAAAGATGAGGGTGCGGCTTTAAAGTGCGTTATGTTCCGCTCAAGTGCCGTAAGACTGAAGTTTCGACCCGAAAACGGTATGAAGATCATTGCAATGGGTAAGATATCCGTCTACCCAAGAGATGGTGCATATCAGCTGTATTGTACAGCAATGACGCTTGATGGTGTCGGTGATCTTTATGCGGCATTTGAGCAGCTTAAAGAGAAGCTTTCCCGCCAGGGGTTGTTTGATCCCGTTCATAAAAAACCGCTTCCACAGTATCCCGGCACCATCGGGATTATCACGAGTTCTGCCGGTGCGGCAATTCATGATATGCTGCGTATCCTTAGAAAACGGTATCCATTGACTCAGGTGCGCTTGCTTCCTGTCCGAGTTCAGGGTGCCGAGGCACCGGGCGAAATTGCGGCTGCGATCGCATATGCCAATCACTTTCATTTGGCAGATCTGTTGATCGTTGGCCGTGGTGGTGGATCCATCGAGGATCTGTGGGCATTTAATGATGAACAGGTCGCAAGAGCGATCTTTGATTCTGAGATCCCGGTTATTTCTGCGGTTGGTCACGAGCCGGATGTTACGATCTCCGATTTTGTTGCGGATCTTCGGGCTGCTACGCCTTCCAATGCCGCTGAGCTTGCTGTGCCTGATCAGGACGGACTTCGTCAGTTGCTGGATTCTGTTTCGGAATCCATGGTAACTGCCTTGCAGCGGCAGCTGAAGGCCTCCAGAAGGCAGCTGGATATCCTGCGTGCCAGTCCTGCGCTTCAAAGTCCGATTGTCTATATCGGTCAGCGAAAAAAGGCGCTGGAACTGCTGAGTAGCCGTCTGGGGTCATCCGGTCAACAGGTGATCAACCGACATCGTCAAAGATTTATTGCATACACAGCTAAACTGGAAGCGATGAGTCCGTTGAAAGTGCTGACACGAGGTTATGCAATGGCCCAAACTTCAACCGGCGAAGTTATTCGTTCGACATCGCAAACGCAAATTGGTGACACGGTGAATGTTATTGTCGGCGATGGTTCATTCGAAACGGTCGTTTCGAAAATTAAGGAGAATGTGCAATGAATCAAAACAATAAAACATTTGAGGAGAATATGCAGCGGCTGGAGCAGATTGTTCGGGCAATGGAGCGTGGTGACGTTGCTTTGGATGAATCCCTTAAGCTTTTTCAGGAAGGCACACAGCTGGTTCGCAGCTGCGAAAAGCTATTGGATGAGGCACAGCTGCAGGTCAATAAAATAGCCACAGCTGCCGACGGCAGCCCTGTGGAGGAGGCGTTTTCGGATGAGCGATAAAACACAGTATGATCTCTACTTGGACCATATTGAAGCTTTTTTGGATGAAAAGTGTTTTCATTATGAAAGCGAGCCGCAGACGGAACTGTTTTCCGCAATGCGCTACAGCCTTCTGGCCGGAGGTAAGCGCCTTCGTCCTGTTTTTGTTTTTGATTTTTGCAGAATGTGCGGTGGCGATTGGAAGAAAGCTGTCCATTTCGCAGCTGCTGTTGAGATGATCCATACTTACAGCCTTATCCACGATGATCTTCCGTGTATGGATAACGATGATTTTCGTCGTGGTAAACCCACCAATCACAAGGTGTATGGGGAAGCAATTGCGGTTCTCGCCGGTGATGCCCTTTTGACTGCTGCGTTTTCCTGTATTGCCAGTGCTCCATATGATGCACAGACCCGAATCCGGGCGGTCGAAATCCTGAGTAATTGTGCCGGTGAAATTGGTATGGTCGGAGGGCAGGTTCTGGATATTCAAAGTGAGAGCCGCCGGTGTACTGCCAACGAGGTTATTGATATACAGAGTAGAAAGACCGGAGCTTTATTCCGTGCGGCCTGTATGCTTGGCGTATTGGCAGGCAGTGGCGATGCACAGCAGTTGGCTGCTGCAGGTGACTTTGCAAGCAATTTCGGTCTGGCGTTCCAAATCAGGGACGACATCCTGGATGTGATCGGTGATGCAAATGTCCTCGGTAAATCCGTAGGAACAGATGCTAACAAAAATACATTTGTACAGCTATATGGTATCGAGAAGTGCAATGCGCTTGTGCAGGAACATACTGAAAAAGCTGTTGCGGCCTTAGAATGCTTTTGTGATCATATCTTTATGGAACAACTTGTCTGCAAGCTTATAGAAAGAACGGTTTAGCTATGACTGAAGTTGTTGCAGCGCTTCTCTGGGACGGCAACAGATTTCTTGCTTGCCAACGGCCTTCCCATAAAACCCGTGGACTTCTGTGGGAATTCGTTGGAGGAAAGGTTGAGGCAGGGGAGAGCGGTGAGGAAGCGCTTGTTCGAGAGTGCCGGGAGGAGCTTGGCGTAACGGTTGCCGTGTCAAATGTATTCATGGAGCTGACACACAGGTATCCTGATTTGACTGTTCATCTAACACTTTATAATGCGGTTATCACGGAAGGTATACCGCAAAAACTGGAGCATAATGACCTCCGCTGGATCACCGTGGATGAGATAGATAATTTTGAATTTTGTCCCGCAGATAAAGACATTTTGGCGGAACTTAAAAGTGGGAAAATCGACAGTTTGTAAACTGTCGATTTTCTATTATTGTGCGATTTCAGATCTTACATTTACAGACTGCATAAATTATGCCGCACAAGAAATCAATTTTTGGATTATGTTTCAAAGTGTTGTAAGAATACTTGACAATACCATCGAATTATGGTATTTTTTTAATATCTTTGCGGGCGTTGTTTACGCCTTTTTCTGCTTTATACAGGCTTGAAATCGACATTGTCGGTTTTATATAAGCAATATATGAAAAGAAAGATTTTAGGAGGAAATGTAAAATGAAGAAGATCCTTGCGCTGATTATGGCAATGATCATGGTCCTGAGCCTTGCTGCTTGCGGCGGCGAAAAGGCTCCCGTCGAAGAAGCTCCCGTCGAGGAAGCACCTGTCGAGGAAGCTCCTGTTGAAGAAGCTCCTGCTGAGGAAGAGGCAGCTCCTGCCGATTTCAAGGTTGGTGCTATCTACATCAACAGCAAGAACGACACTGCAGGTTACACCTTTGCTCACCACAATGGTATCGTTACCGCTATGGAAGAGCTGGGCATGGATGTCGAGTCCCAGTTGGTGATCGTAGACGAAGTTCCCGAGGATAAGGAGCAGGTTCTGGCTGCTATCGATACTCTGGTTGGTGAAGGTGCCAATATCATCTTCGGTATCTCCTTTGGTTATATCGACGCTATGGAAGAGGCTGCTGCTGAGTACACCGATGTTATCTTCTCCCACGCTACCGGCTATAAGAGCAACGAGACCAACTTCAACAACTACTTTGGCCGTGCATATCAGGCACGTTACCTTGCTGGCGTTGCTGCAGGTCTGAAGTCCCTGGAAGTTGGCAATAACAATGTTGGTTATGTCGCTGCCCACACCACCGATTACGCTGAGACCGCTTCCGGTATCAACGGCTTCGCTCTGGGTGTTCAGGCTGTGAATCCCGATGCCAAGGTCTATGTCAAGAATCTGGGCACATGGGCTGATGAAGTGAATGAGAAGGCCTACGCAGAAGAGCTGATCAACTCCTTCGGCTGCGGTGTTGTTTCTCAGCACTGTGACTCCGCACAGCCCCAGATCGCTGCTCAGAACGCAGGCGTATTTGGCTGCGGCTACAACTCCGATATGACTCCCGATGCTCCTCAGGCTCACCTGACTGCAGCTATCTGGAATTGGAACGTATACTACGGCACCGCCATTCAGGCAGCAATGAGCTGCGGCGAGGCCTCCAACTTTGTAGCTACTATGGGTTCCCCCGCTTACTACGGTGGTCTGGCTGAGAACTTTGTTGATGTTTCTCCTCTGAGCGAGAACTGCGCTGCTAATACCGATGTTGCCATCGAGGCAGTCCGTGAGATAATCGTTTCCGGTGAGTGGGATGTCTTCTCCGGCGTGAAGCTGCAGATCGCTGCTGACGGCACGGTTACCACCGTTGAGGCCGCTCTGGTCGACAACGCCGGCAACGAGATCGTTGCTGCTGGCGGTGCTTCCGTTGAAGACGGTGTTATCACCGGCACTATGAACTACCTGGTCGCTGGCGTCGAGGAAGTTTAATCTTTAATTCTATACCGGGCTGGCCCCTAATCCGGTCAGCCCGGTTTTTCAAAAACAGCATCCAGAAAATTCTGTTTTTTGGCTGGTGTTTTTGAATATACAGTCTCTGGAGGCAAGAGTATGTCAAATTATGCAATCGAAATGCGGGATATCTGCAAATCTTTTGGCCCAATTAAGGCAAATCAGAATATTAATCTGAATCTTAGACAGGGTGAAATCCTTTCTTTGCTGGGCGAAAACGGTTCCGGCAAGACAACACTGATGAATATGCTTTCCGGTATATACAAGCCGGATGTTGGCAGCATTTTTGTTGATGGCAAGGAAGTTTCCATTGATTCTCCTGAGGATTCCAAGCGGCTTGGTATTGGTATGGTGCATCAGCATTTTAAGCTTGTTGATGTTTTTTCCGCTGCCGATAATATTTGGATGGGCAAGGATAAGAACGGCTTTATCTTGAAGAAGAGCCGCTACAACGAAATCCAGGAGATCATCGAAAAATTTGGTTTCAGTCTTGACCCCCAAAAGCCTGTTTACGAAATGTCTGTTTCTGAAAAACAAACACTTGAGATCATCAAGGTCCTTTATTATGGTGCAAAGGTGATTATCCTGGATGAACCAACAGCTGTTTTAACCGTTCAGGAGATCGAAAAGCTGTTTGCTGTGCTTCGCAAAATGAAGGAAGATGGCCACAGCATTATTATCATTACCCATAAACTGAATGAAGTTATGGAGATTTCTGACCGTGTGGCGATCCTGCGTAAGGGTGAGTATATTACGACGGTTGACACAAAGCAGACAAACGAACAGGAGCTTACCGAGTGGATGGTTGGTCATAAGGTCGACCTGAATATTGATCGCCCGATCATTCAGAAAACCAGTCCGTTGTTGGAGGTCCGTGACCTGACGATCCGTAACGATGCCGGTGCACTTGCTATTGATGGGGTTAATTTCTATATCCGTGGTGGTGAGATTCTGGGTGTTGCCGGTATTGCCGGTTGCGGTCAGAAGGAGCTTTGTGAAGCAATTGCGGGCTTGCGCCCCATCGAAAAGGGTCAAATGATCCATAAGGGTGATAACATAGTGGGTCTGTCTCCCAAGGCCATTCTGGAAAAGGGCATTTCCATGTCCTTCATTCCTGAAGATCGTCTTGGTATGGGTCTGGCACCTTCTATGTCTATCACGGATAATATGATCCTCAAGAATTATGCGGATACCAAGGGGCCTTTTGTTGATCGCAAACAAGGACGTGTTGCGGCTGAGGAAGTGATCCGGCAGTTGGAAGTCGTTACGCCTTCCACGGAGACACCGGTTCGCCGGCTTTCCGGCGGTAATGTTCAAAAGATCCTTCTGGGAAGAGAGATCAAGGCTGACCCTAATGTGATTATTACCGCATATCCTGTCCGTGGTTTGGATATTAACTCTTCCTACACCATCTATAACATTCTCAATAAGCAGAAAGCTTCTGGTGTAGGTGTTCTGTTTGTTGGTGAGGATCTGGACGTTATGATCGCCCTTTGTGATAAGATCATGGTTCTGTGCCACGGCCAGCTGATGGGTGTTGTCCACGCTCACAAGACCAGCAAGGAAGAGCTGGGGTTGATGATGACGGGTGCGCTGAATCTGACAGATAAGTATGAAGATAAGCCTGCCGGCATTGCCAAGGACACTCTTTTTGAAGCCGATGGGGAAGGAAAGGAGGCATAAACGTGGGACTGCATATCGTAAAGCGTGACAATTGCCCCCTGTGGAAAAAGTGCTGTTTCTATTTTGTTTCTGTTTTTGCAGCACTTCTCATTGGTGCAATCATTCTTTTGGCCATCGGTGTCGATCCGATTGCCTACTATACCCGTATGTTTACTATGGGTACGATTGGAAATCGTATCGCTTACAAGACCTTCATGAACTATTTGGCCGATTTTGTTCCTCTGTTTTTGACATCTGTTGCCTTGAGTCTTGCGTTTAAGATGCGCTTCTGGAATATCGGCGGTGAGGGCCAGTTTATTATCGGTTCCATTGCAACAGCATTGGTTGCCATCAAACTTGGTGGTGTCCTGCCATCCTGGCTGGTTTTGATCTTGATGTGCCTTGCTGCGATGATTGCGGCCGGTGTTTACGGTGTCATTGTCGCAGCTTTGAAGGTTCGATTCGGTACCAATGAGACGCTTCTGACATTGATGCTGAATTATGTTGCATTGTATATTCTGATTTTTCTGATGGAAACAAAGCAGGACTGGAATTTCTTCCTGGATCCTGAGGTTCCCCGTCCTGTTCCTGTCAGCTTCCGTGATCTTGTATCTTTCCCCGGGATTCCTCTGGGAGAAAAGTTTGAACTCAACATTTGCGTTGTTCTGGCGGTCCTGATTGGGTTAATCATATATGTGTACCTGCGGTACACAAAGCAGGGTTATGAGATCAATGTGGTCGGTGACAGTGCCGGTACTGCGCATTACGCTGGTATGAAGGTCAGCCGAATTGTTTTGCGGACTGTTTTTCTGTCCGCTTGCTTGATTGGCTTGGCTGCTGCATTTAAGGTTGGTACAACCGGAATCCTGTCAACAGCCATCACTGATGATGTGGGTTGGACCGGTATCATTGTGGCTTGGCTTTCTCAGCTGAACACTGCTGCGATTCTGTTTGTTTCTGCCTTGATCAGTTTGTTACATTTCGGATCAACGATCGCTGCAGCAACGTTCTCTCAGGTTGACTCCAGCTTCGCCAATATGCTGCAGGGCTTGATCCTGTTCCTTGTTTTGGCTGCTGATTTCTTTATTCGTTTCCGTGTTGTTCGTACTAGGAAGGGAGGTAGTAACAATGGATAAAATGGGTGTTATCACTTCCTTTATTCACAATATTATTGTTTACAATATTCCGCTCCTGTACGGCACGGTTGGTGAGATCGTGGTTGAAAAGTCCGGCAGCTTGAATCTTGGTGTTGAAGGTATTATGGCTGTTGGTGCGATTTTTGGATACATTTTTGGCTGCTATGCAAACTCTCTTGGTGTTGGTATTTTGGTTTCTTTTATCGCCGGTGCACTGTGCGGCCTGCTGTTTGCTGTTCTCACTGTTTCCTTACAGGCAAATCAGAATATTACCGGTTTGACCTTAACGACATTCGGCCTGGGCATCTATTTCTTCGTTGGCAATGGTCTGAAATCTGTTGCCTGGCCGGTTATGGGTGACTATTCCGGAATCAAGAACGGTTTTGCTGATGTTGCGATTCCCGGCCTTTCAAAGATCCCCATCCTTGGTCACGGATTATTTAACCACAATGTGATGATCTATTTGGGTGTTGCGATCGCCATATTTATGTGGTGGTACCTGAAGTATACCAATTCCGGATTGCGTCTTCGTGCAGTTGGTGAAAATCCTGCAGCTGCAGACTCTGTGGGAATCAATGTGAAACGCTGCAAGTATCTGCATATCTGCCTTGGGTGTGGCATTATGGGTATTGGCGGCTATTATATGGGCTTAAATATGTCCGGATCTTTTAACTCCAATTGCTGGATTAACGGCTATGGCTGGATCGCTGTCGCTCTGGTTATTTTCGCAAACTGGAATCCTGCACTCGCTATCCTTGGAACGTTTGTATTTGGCTTCTTTAACACCCTTCGTGTTTCCGGCAGCAGTCTGGCTGTTGCTTTCCCGGGTGCATTGGGATGGTTGTCTGCTGTTCCTACCCAGCTTTATCAGGCGTTACCTTTCATTATTACCGCTATCGTCCTTGTGGTTACTTCCATCCGAAGCAAAAAGGGAAGTGGTCTTCCTGCTGCCCTTGGTGTCAACTATTTCCGGGAGGAAAGATAATTCTCTTTAATAAAAAGAACCATAGCTAAGCTATGGTTCTTTTTTTGTTACATATCAAATGATGGATTCATATAGTATACATTCTTTTGGTTGAGTTTCTCACGCAGAAGCTGAATCGCTTCACCAAAGCGCTGGAAGTGATTGATTTCCCGCTGGCGAAGGAACTTAATCACATTATTAACATCCGGATCGTCACTTAGGCGAAGGATATTGTCATAGGTAACTCGTGCTTTTTGCTCTGGGAAAGGATCCCCTAGGCGAAAATAATATAAACACAATTCGAGAGCAAACGATTATAAACGACTGAAAATGATTGGTATTCCTGCTGTTTTTCATGGTTGCAAAATGTAAAACTGGCATTTGTGAGGACATATCAGCAGGAGATGACAATGGCGAAATGCTATATAGGAAAAGACTAGGGCAACAACCTTTTATG
>JAFSFK010000165.1 GCA_017435245.1 Oscillospiraceae bacterium
CAGGTTCTGACCGCCAAGGCTGACTAAGGCAGGAAAAACAGGAGGAAGGCGAAGCCTTCCTCCTTTTTCCTTGTGTAAAAGTTGTATGAATTAAAAGTTTTGTCGTTGATTTGACAGACTTTTTATGTAATAATATGGTAAAATAAGTTAGGTTGAAAGGAGTGATCCCCAATGGCGAAGCCTTTGGTGGCTATCGTTGGACGGCCCAATGTGGGCAAGTCCATGCTCTTTAATAAGCTGACGGGTCACCGCACCTCCATTGTGGAGGATACCCCCGGTGTGACCCGTGACCGGATCTACGGCGACTGCGAATGGTGCGGTCGGGAGTTTTCTCTGGTGGATACCGGCGGTATTGAGCCCAATACCGAAAACGATATGCTGAAATTTATGCGCCGTCAGGCGGAGATCGGTATTGAACTGGCGGACTGCATCGTCATGGTCACCGATGTAAAATCCGGTGTCACCGCTGCCGACGAAGATGTGGCGACTATGCTGCGCAAGTCCGGAAAGCCGGTGTGCCTTGCGGTGAATAAGTGCGACTCCATTGGCTATGTGAACCCGGATGTGTACGAATTTTACGGACTGGGTATTGGTGACCTGTTTGAAGTCTCCGCCATCCACGGACACGGCACCGGCGACCTTTTGGACTGGTGTCTGGAGCAGTTCCCGGAGGCGCAAGAGGAAGAGGAAGCTGACGAGGTGGTGAAAGTCGCCATCGTGGGCAAGCCCAATGTGGGAAAATCCAGCCTTCTGAATCGCATTCTGGGGGAGGAGCGTGTCATCGTTTCCAACATTGCCGGTACCACCCGGGATGCCATCGACTCCTACTTTGAAAATGAGACCGGCAAGTACTGCTTCATCGATACCGCCGGTATGCGCCGCAAGAGCAAGGTGGATGACATTATTGAGAAGTACTCCAATATGCGTACCATCAATGCCATTGAGCGCAGCGATGTGTGTCTGATCCTGATCGATGCCAACGAGGGTGTCACCGAGCAGGATACCAAGATCGCAGGTCTGGTCCACGAGGCGGGAAAGGCTGCCATCATCGTGGTCAATAAATGGGACGCAGTGGAGGATAAGGAAACCAATACCATGCGTGACAAGGAACTGGACGTGCGCCGGGACCTGAGCTATATGCTGTATGCCCCTGTGGTGTTCCTGTCTGCCCTCACCGGCTCCCGTGTGGATAAGCTCTACCAGGTGATCCAGGATGTGTATGCCCAGAATACCAGCCGTATCACCACCGGTCAGCTCAACTCCGTGCTGGCAGATGCAACTGCCCGTGTCCAGCCGCCTTCCGATAAGGGCCGCCGGCTGAAGATCTACTATATGACCCAGGCGGGCACCAAGCCCCCTCACTTCGTTATTTTCTGTAACGATGCCCGTCTGTTCCATTTCTCTTACCAGCGGTATCTGGAGAATCAGATCCGGGACGTATTTGGCCTCAAGGGAACCCCTGTCCGTATCACCATTCGCCAGAGAGGCGATAAGGAGGAGTAACTATGGTTTATTCCATTATGATCGCATTTTTGACGGCGTATCTTTTGGGAAACCTGAACGGTGCGGTGTGCATTTCTGCGCTGATCGCCGATGACGATGTGCGCAAGCACGGCAGCGGCAATGCCGGACTTACCAACTTTATCCGCAACTATGGTGCCAGCAGAGCGCTGTATGTGGTCATTATCGATGGCGGCAAGGCGGTGCTGGGATGTTTGTCGGCAGCACTGATCTTAGAGCCTTACGGCTATAGCCTGGAGGGTATGACCTTGGGTGGTCTGGCAGTCATGCTGGGACACTCTTTCCCGGCGCTGTTGGGCTTCAAGGGCGGCAAGGGGATTCTTAGTGGTCTGTTCGTTGCATTGGTGATCGATTGGCGGATCGCTGTTCTGATCCTGGCAGTGTTTTTTGTTGCTTACTTTGCTACACGGTACGTGTCCTTGGCATCGATACTGGCAGCGGCTGCCTTTGCGGCAGGCTTCGTGGTTTTCCACTATGATAGCCTGCCGGTAATGCTGGGCGGTGTGCTGATGGGTGCTATGGCCATCTTTATGCACCGGGGCAATATTTCCCGGTTGCTGAAGGGTGAGGAACGCAAGACGGACCTTTTCAAAAAAACCAAACAGGAATAAATCAAAACGGCTGTCCGAAAGGATGGCCGTTTTTCTTGTATTTTAGCCTAAATGTGGTATGATAACAAAAACAGGAGGTGGGTGCCTTATGGAGAAGACCATAAAGCTCGGCTGTGCGGTTCTGCCGGTAGCCATCGGCGACGTGCATAAGAACGTGCAGGATATTTGCGCTTATATAGAAAAGGCGGCGCAGGAGAATTGCCAGATCGTGCTGTTTCCCGAGCTGGCGCTTACCGGATACACTTGCGGTGATCTGTTCTTTCAACAATTGCTGCGAAGCAGCGCAAGGGGTGCGCTCAAGGAGCTGAGCGCTTGCAGTGCTTTGTATCCCCAGCTGACAGCGGTGGTGGGACTGCCGTTGGAATTAAGTGGGGCGCTCTATAATTGCGCCGCGGTGCTCCGGGGTGGGCAGGTTCTGGGCATCGTGCCTAAGATGTATTTAACAGACCACCGGGAATCTCCCGAGGGACGGTGGTTCGCAGCCGGTGACAAGCTAAAAATCACCCAAATCAGTGCCAAGGAACTGGGATTGGACGACTACAGTGTGCCGGTTGGGGCTGGCCAGATCTTTGATCTGGACGGCGTAAAACTGGGGGTCGAGATCTGCGAAGACCTGTTTGTGGAGGAGTCTCCCTCTTTTGAAATGGCGAAAAGGGGAGCGCAGATTATACTGAATCCTGCCGCCTCTGTCCAGCTGGTTGGCAAGCAAAAATTCCGCCGGGAACTGGTGCAGGAGCAATCGAAACTCTGTGACTGCGTGTATGCTTTCTGCTCCGCAGGCTGCACCGAATCCACCCGGGATACGGTGTACTCGGGACACAGCATCATCGCCCGGAGGGGTACGGTGATCGCCGAAAATAAAGAGCTGGTGGACACGGATTATTTGCTGTGTGCACCTGTGCGGGTGCTTTCTGCCGCACCTTCCGGAAAACGAGCGGCACCCCAGCCGAAGCCTTTGACGAAACAACCTTTCGATGTTTCGCAGACAGCCTGCCGGGAGATGTTTACCATCCAGTCTGCAGGACTTGCCTGCAGACTAAAACAGCTGAATGCCAATGCGGTGATCGGCGTGTCTGGGGGATTGGATTCTACCCTGGCTCTGCTGGTGGCGGTGGAGGCGATGAAGCGGCTTGACCGTCCGGCAACAGACGTGTACGCCGTGACTATGCCTTGCTTTGGCACGTCTGACCGCACCTATCAAAATGCTTTGGAACTGATGAAGCTGCTGGGTGTAACGGTGAAAGAAATAAATATCCGCAATGCGGTGATGCAGCACTTTTCTGATATCGGTCACGATCCTGAAATCCATAATGCTACCTATGAAAACGCCCAGGCAAGGGAGCGCACCCAGATCCTCATGGACTATGCAAGCCGGGTGGGAGGCATTGTGGTAGGTACGGGGGATCTCAGCGAATTGGCGCTGGGCTGGTGCACCTACAACGGCGACCATATGAGTATGTACGGGGTCAACGCCTCCATTCCTAAAACGGTGATGGCGCCCATGATCCGCACCGTATCCCAAATGGATCAATATCGCTCTGCCCGGACAGTTCTGGAGGATATCATCGCTACCCCCATCAGCCCGGAGCTGCTGCCTGTGGACGGAGAAGGGAAAATCGCTCAGAAGACGGAAGATCTGGTAGGCCCTTATGCCCTCCATGATTTCTTCTTATATTATATTGTAAAGGACGGCTGCGCCCCTGAGCAGGTCTATGATATGGCCTGCCGTGCCTTTGCGGACGAATTTGACGTGGTAACCATTAAAAAATGGTTGAAAGTTTTTTATCGCCGGTTCTTTACCCAGCAATTCAAGCGCAGCTGTATGCCCGAGGGCGTGAAGGTGACGGAAGTTTCCCTCAGTCCCCGTGGCGACTGGCTCATGCCCAGCGATGCCGCAGTAAGACTCTGGCTGGAAGAAGTGGAAAAACTATAAATTCCGGTGTGCAGAGCAGCTGCCGTTAGAATCCGTAGGGACACCCGTCCTCGGGTGTGCGCATTTGCCGATGCATTTTCAACGGACACCCCGGAGGGGTGTCCCTACAATCATTAACGAAACAGACCGATAAATCGGAAACCACATAATTTTAGGACCGGCTCGTTATGAGCCGGTCCGATTTTTATGAAACAAAGCCGTGGCTTTGCAGGTAGCTTTCAACGAATGCCAGGGTGTTCTCACAGCCGGAGAAGACGGTGAGATCCCGATAGCTTCTTCCTGTTTCTATAATTCCGATATTGCCGTATTTCTGGGGTGCAGCCGCATCAAAGAAGACCCACAGGTGGATATCCTCATTGGGGTGGAAGGTGTAGTCCTGCGCCATTATCCCTGCCTGGCAATCCTTCAGGATCGCCTGCATAAGTGCTTGGATATCCTCAGGATTCTCAAGGGAAATGATGTTTCCACTGTTATCGAGATGGTAGAAGTTATAACTCAGATCCAGCTCGATATGGCGGATAGATTGGATGTAGGTGTCTGCATCATCGGTGCAGAAGATATATTCTGGGGTGCTGAAATAGCTTTGCAGATCCTCAAATACGGCGGAATGTACATCGGCGTTGTAGTAACGCATCACTGTGGAGCCGTTCTTGAGCTGATACATTACCTCTACCTGACAGATTTCCCCGTCTGTGTGATCCCGGTCGGCCTGGAGTTTTGAATGGATCTGGCGGAATCGGTCGATCTGTTGGACGGACTCCAGTTGGTACACAGCACGGTTTTCATCCACCGGATCGTTGTAAATATAGTTGTCATTGTCCCGGTAAAAGCGCATAAATTCGATCTCGTCCGTTTCCGGCACATACCAGGTGATGCCCAAAGGATCCAGCTTGGTCAATACCAGAGAACCAATCAGGACCACAGTGAATATGATAAAGCCTATAAAGGTTTTTAAACGGAATACTTTTACGGTTCGCTCCAAAAGCATCTTGCCGGCAAAGAAACCCGCTACGATGCCGATGACCATAAAGGGATAGGAGCCGGAAAGTCCGAACAGCTGGGTAAAAGCATACAGCGCAACGCTTACGCCCAAGGTGAAGATGATCAAAAATACCGGCTCCAGCGGACGCAGTGCCAGAAAATCTCCGGCGCACTCCAGCCTGCGTCTGCGGTAAAGAAGCACAGCGCCCACAAGGGCGATCACGCCCAGTGCAGCTATGGCGAACAGGTAGTACCAGCTATCCCAGTAAAGTCCCTGAAATACACCGCCGAGGATTTTGTCATAATAGAAATTTACATATTCCTGGGCAGCTTGTAATGTGGGGCAGAAGAACTCGTAAGCAGGGGAGTCGATACGGATTCCGTACAGCAGCGGCTCATAGAACTGGTCTGCCAGCACATACACCAACAGGGAGATGAAGTTGATGATAAAATACACCGCTGCCATAGCAAGACGGCTTCCGCCGCACATTACACTCAAAGTGCCGATGCCGAAGAAGAACAGGTACTGCAGTGTCATAATTGCCAGCCACAGCAGAGCCAGGTAATAATACTTGTCCAGCATCACAAACAGCACTGCGGTTCCCAGCAGATTTGGTACAAAACTGAAAAGCATACCTGTGGCAATATGGGTCAGGAACCAATCTTCCCGGCGCATAGGCAGGGCGTGCAGAGCATTGCACATTCTGGGATTGAACAGATCGCCAAACAAAACATTGGCACAAAGGCCGCCGTAAAGGAGATTGAGCCAGGCCATAGCTCCCATCAGGTCTGCCAGATCATTTCCCACCCGTGCCGGTTCTGTGTCCATAAGGACAGAGAAGATCAGGAGCAAAAAGACGGTGTACAAACTCCAGACCGGAGCGAAACGCAGGAAGTTCTTTTTGAATACAGTTCTGTTAAAGTACGATGTTCTTAACTTCATAGTTCACACCTCCCAGCTCATAAATAAATATCTCTTCCAGGGACAGGGGCAGTATATCGAAATAGGCGGGTTTAACAGCGCTGACCGCAGTGCTGATCCGGTCTACCGATCCCCGGACGATCAGGGTTTTCAGTCTGCCGGAATCCGATTGGTGAAGGACCTCCAACCCCTCGGGTACTTCGCCCACCAGCTGCAGCTTATGGGTATTGCCCTGCATATCCGCTAAGCTCCGCTGCAGCAGCATTTTTCCGTGATCCATTATGCCCACGTGGTCACAGATGTCCTCTAACTCCCGCAGATTATGGGAGGAGATCAGAACAGTGGTGCCTCTTTGGGCAACATCGGACAAAATGAGGCTCCACACCTGACGCCGCATTACAGGATCCAATCCGTCCACAGGCTCGTCCAGCACCAGTACATCCGGACGGGTGCAGATGGAAAGGTGGAATGCCGCCTGTTTTTGCATACCCTTGGAGAAACGGCGGATCTGACTCTTTTTTGGCAGCTGAAATACATCGTACAGCCGTTCGAAAAGCTGGTCGTCAAACCGGGGATAGATGCCCTTGTAGAATCTGCGCATTTCCTCCAAAGAAGCGGAGGGGAAGTAGAAGATCTCGTCGGGGATGCAGCAGATCCGCTGCTTGATGACCGGATTCTCGTAGACCGGCAGACCCTCCAGTGTGATCCTGCCGGAGTCCGGACGGTATACGCCGGTGAGAAGCCGTATGGCGGTGGACTTACCGGCACCGTTCGGTCCCACAAGCCCGTAAACCGTACCCTGGGGAACGGTCATGGTTAAATTGTCCAAGGCCGTGAAACTGCCGAAGGTCTTGGTGACATTTTGCATATCAAGCATTCTTTTTCCCTCCTTGTCTGAAGTGCTGAATGATGGCCTCCTTGGTTACGCCCAACGCTGTCAGCTGTTCGGCAGCGGCGTCCAGAGCATCCCAAAAAGGCTGCTGCTCAGCGTGTTCGCTGGTGGGCACGGAGCATACAAAGCTGCCTTTACCGGGAATGGATGCGATATAGCCCTCCATTTCCAACTCCCGGTATGCCCGCTGGATGGTGTTGGGGTTAATGGCCAGCTGGGTTGCCAGCTCACGAACGCTTGGAAGCTTGTCTCCCTGCGCAAGGATCCCGGAACGGATCTGACTGCGAAATCCCTCGTAGATCTGGCTGTAGATAGGACGGCAGTCCCGATAGTCCAGATGGATCATATCCACGCTCCTTTCTGACTGTATCAACTGTATTAACTGTACTAATACAGTTTTACCATAGCGAAGAAAGGCTGTCAACCCACAAACGCAATCTTAAGAATTTCTTTAGGATTGAATTGCTGACAGATATAACTGTTCCTCTAAATCCCGGTTTATCGGCCGGGATGCCCCGGAAGGCAATTCGTGCACGGTGTGGTGCTATTGGGTAGGTAGGTGCTCGGTATCGCTACACCTCCAAATTCCGGTTTGTCGAGTAATCAATGTAGGGCGGGGCCTGTCCTGTTGCGGTACCCGGCAGTCACTTCGCCTATCTAAGCAGGCTCGTGCCTTGCCGACCGCAGCCACTCGCTCAGGTCGCTTTTTCCGCCACCGGCGGCGCTCCCATCGCTCCCCCGCCGCCCAATAATTTACACATAAATTATTGGGATTTCCGAAGGAAATAACCAATTATCACCTACGGTGATATGATTTTGTTTTACAAAATCATCGGCGGCAGCAAGCCGCCGCCCTACACTGGCGTATGGAATTCGGC
>JAFSFK010000166.1 GCA_017435245.1 Oscillospiraceae bacterium
ATAATAATTGAAAATGGAAAATGGAAAATTGAAAATGATTGTGTCGCCAAAGGCGACTATTTAAATCATTTTCCAAAGGAAAATACCATAATTATCCATTATGCATTATCCATTATCAATTCGTTTATCGGCACGATAAACCGGAATTTATGCTCCGTAGATGGCTTTGATATCCTCGATGGCCTGCAGGTACTCTGCCGGCAGGGTCAACTCGGGAACATCGGCAATTCGATATGCCAACGCTGCGGTGGAATCTATCACGGAATCCATCATCCCAGGGACCTCCAAGATCTTCCGGGCGCAGAATTCTGCGCTGCCGGCATCCCCCATTTGGCTATAGGCCTGGTACAGAGCAAACAGCTTATCCAGATAATCGATATATTCCACCAGTGTATACCGGGCATTGGCGATGGCCAGTTCCTTTTCTTCCATCATCAGCAATGCTTCCCCACGGGAAAACGCCACATTGGCCTTAGCGCTGTGGGCAATGGAGGAGGTGGGACACAGGCGGAGCATTTTATCCGCCGTTTTTGCAAGCTTCGCCATATCGGTTTCGCCGTACAGCTGTTTTTCCAGGCTGTCCGTATGGAAAGGCGTGACGGAAAGACAGGCTTCACTCCAGCCCATCTGGACAAGAAAATCTCCTGTGCCCAGCCACAGGCACAAAGCAAGCATCACGCTGCCCACCGCCAGGACCGGCGTGCGAGGCTTTTTCAAAACTTTTTCCTTGCCGTCATCTGTCGGCAGCAGCGGGATAAGAATCAGCCAGATGCTTAGGTATTCCAAATCGAAATCCAGCAGGCAGTGCCCCAGCACCACCAGCAGCACCGCCCGGGCGGTATAGGAGGTTTTTTTCGAAAAGATCGTCTTCAAGAACGCAATCGCCACCGCAATTGCCGGGACCCAGCCGATATCCAAAAACAGCTGCAAAAGGCTGTTGTGGACAAAGGTAACTGCGTACACGCCGGTCTGCACCCCGGACTGGAGTACACGCCAGCCCCAGTAGCCGGTACCGAAGGGATGGCGCAGGATCATGGTCAGCGCATCCTTGTAGTAGAGCAAGCGGCCCAAAAATGTGGATTCGGACACATCGATGGTGGTAAACCGGTCCGCACCGGACAGCGGCTCAAAGCCAGCCAGCAGAAAGGAAAGTCCGATGCCCGCAGCCACCGCCACAGCGGCAAAAGCCGCCATTTTGCCCCGTCCCTTGGGGATCAGCAGCAGTACTGCCGCCACCCCCAGGAACACAAAAGCCGTACGGCTGCCGCTGGCAATGACGCCCAACACCAAAATACCGCCGGTGAGATAATCCTGCCATTTTTTCTCCTGCTTCAGCATCACCAGAAGCAGACCTGCAAGGGCGAATACCGCAAAGGTATTGGGATAGGCAAAAAAGCCTGCCAGACGGTCACTGATGGTCATATAGGTGCCCAGCTCCGGGATCAGCAGCAGTGCCATACTCAAAAGGGTCATTACCGCTCCGCTCAAAGGCACCAAGGTCAGGACGCCGCTGCGTTCTTCCGCCGGGATCTGCAGCAGAAGCAGCAGGTACAAAAGCAGCGGCAGCATCCGGATCATACCGAAGGCAGCCATCCCCTGATCCGCCGCCCAAAGCGGCGTCACCAAATATCCCAGCACCACCAGCAAGATAGCCACAGTGCTGAGATTCGTTTTCAGCCTCAATTCTCCATTTTGTTTTACTGTCCGCAAAAGCACTGCCAGCAAAAAAGCCGTCAGCGGCAGAGCGAAATATGTATAAAACCCGCCGAAGGCAAAGGGCAGTACAAAATTCAGCCACATCAGCGCCCGGGTAGCAGTGCATATCTCACGTCTGCGCAGAAGGAAATATCCTGCCACGCCCATCACAGCTGTGACAGCTGCGGTCAAAATCACCCCGGTCATACGATCACCTTTCTTTCTACCGGTGATTATACTATTTTCTTCCCCGGGATGCAAGTACCCGGTAAATCCCAATTTATCGAGCTGACGCTCGATAATAATTGAAAATGGAAAATGGAAAATTGAAAATGATTGTGTCGCCAAAGGCGACTATTTAAATCATTTTCCAAAGGAAAATACCATAATTATCCATTATGCATTATCCATTATCAATTCGTTTATCGGCACGATAAAC